>JAYWBQ010000001.1:0-57210 GCA_043781255.1 Minisyncoccota bacterium
AACCGTTGGTTTCCCAACATGATCTACTGCGGAGCACCTAATGCCCCGCCGACACAAAGCGGAGCTGTGAGGGAAGAGCTCTGCTCCGGGGCGGTTCATCTATAACGACCAGACTAATTCTAGTTTACGCCATGGTATACTTAACTCTGTGGTGAAATAGCACCGTAGTCAAAAGTGGTGACAGAATAGTATATGTTTTTAGATCACATTATTAATTAATAATAAAAAAATATGAATAATAAACTAACTGTAGGAATGTTTGCTATCGCGATAGCTGTATCTTTTTCCAACGCACACCCAGTGAGTGCTATTGAGTTGCGCGCGCTCGATACGTCTCGAACTCCCAGCCCTACTCTCGTGCTCCCTCCTACCACGCCGACTCTTGAGGTTACTCCAACATCTCGTTCCATTATTATTCCAGTACCTCCTACTCCTACTCCTACTCCTACTCCTGCGCCGACTTTTTTGATTAGTCCTCCTGGATCACCAGCTACTCCGACAGTCATTCCATCTAACTTAGACTGGAAAATGTACTGTGACAAAATAACAGCTCTTGTGATCTCCGGCGTTAACATTACAGCGCCATCTGCCGAATTTGATCAGGTACGAGACTTAGTGACAAAGGCAAGCGCTATCTGCCAATCGATTCCAAATACCCCTCCTGCAGCACAGACCCCCTCTGGTGCAAGCACTCGTACTGCCTCAAACCCTCTTACGGTGATCCCACAAAAACCGATTCTCACCTCCTTTCCCCTCAAGGGTACAGAAGGAACATTGGTCAAACTGGTGGGGAAAAATCTCAAGGGCACCACGCTGGTGAAATTTGGAGATAAGGGTACGACCGTCATAGCAAATACCTCAACGAGTATTGATGTGTTTGTACCAGGTCTCGATTTTATTGGCCCTAAACCTAAGGGAAAGATTACTGTCGTTACGCCAGCAGGAACATATGTAAGCAATTCTGTATTTACTACCATACCAGCTGACTGGTCGCACCCTAATACCATTCCAGGGGGGATTTAATAGTTATTAAATTATTAGCAAAGGTGATAGACAAGAAAGATTAGATTAATAAGTATAGAAACACACAGCTGGTATGCACAACTCCTGAAACCCCATGGGCGTTGCCATCATGGGTGTTGAGATTGGCGGTATGGCGTTACTTGCTAGAAATGTTGGCGAAGGAAGAAAAATTACATTAAAATATGCTTATATTTTATATATATGGGATTAATCAAAAACAATATGGAAAATAATAAAGCAGTATCTTCAATATCAACTTTTGAGATGCAAACAGCTATTGCGATAAATATTAAAGCTCCTGCAGACAAAATTATGCGCCTGCTGACAGACGCTAAGAATTTCACCAAATGGAATTCAACGGTAATTTCGGTTGAAGGTGAAATCAAGCAAGGTAAGACAATTAAGCTCATTTCTAAATTAGACCCGAAGCGGACTTTTAATCTCAAAGTAGTAGAACAGACAGCGACAACTTTGGTTTGGAAAGATGGTCTTGCGCCTATGTTTTCAGGAGTAAGAACTTTTACGTTATCACCAAAGCAAGACGGCTCAACTGATTTTTCAATGGTAGAAGTTTTCAAAGGAATTATGTTGCCAATGATAAAGAGTTCGCTTCCAGACTTCAAAACAAACTTTGAACAATACGCTGCGGACTTAAAAAAAGTCGCAGAAAATAATTAAGCAAATACATCTTAACTATATGGATAAAAAACAAGGAACAAAGGAAAATCCGTGGAAACTTAAAACTCCGTCGCATACATCTGACTTCACAATGCACAAAGACGAGAAAGACGGCAAAGAAGTTTTAGTATGCACAGTTGGTAAAACTGTCTTGCTTTACGACTACCGTTGTCTTCTAGACCTTCAAACGATGCTTAAAAAGTACGGCGACTGGATGGAGCTTGGCAGTGCAGATGAACAAAAGGAAGCAAAGGAAGGAACAGTTGAAGCATGGGGACGGTCAGGAAAAAATCCAGTCGGTGGTTGGTACGGACTAAAGAAAGGACTTCGTGGACGATTTGGAATGTACATCCCGCCTCTCATGGAAGAATTAGGCCTCGCAGAACTGACACATGACCCAAAAGGAAATAAAATGAGAGCGAAATAGATGAAATGGGGTGTAAATGGGGACAGTTAGCATATTTCTAATTCGCCTGAATGGCATCGGCTAACGTTCCTTCATAAGTCTATAGAACTTGTTAAAAAACCTTAAAAATTTGTTATACTAAAAAAAGACAGGACAAAATGGTTTGCCTGGTTTCAGGAGGTGTGTGAGAAAAAGATAAATTACTAATTAACTAATAATATTTATGCTAAAAGAATTTAAACAATTTTTATTGAGGGGGAATGTCGTTGATCTAGCTGTTGGTGTCGTCGTCGGTGCAGCGTTTGGAACAATCGTTACCGCTTTAGTAACTGATCTTCTCACTCCTCTCATTGCGGCAATTGCTAAAGTGCCCGATTTTGGAGGACTCTCATTTACTCTCAATGGTAATCAGTTCATGTATGGTCACTTTATCAATGCACTTATATCCTTTGTCCTTGTCGCTGGAGCGGTATTCTTTTTTGTTGTCAAACCAATGAATATGCTCATTGCAAAAGCCCGTAAAGAATCACCCGCAGATCCAACAACCAAGAAATGCAAAGAGTGTCTGAGTGAAATACCTCTTGAGGCAAGACGTTGTTCACACTGCTCTCAAGTTGTTGGTTAATAATAGATTATCAACAATTGAATTAAAAACTGTGAAAACATTAAAATGCGATTTGTGCGACATAACAGCAGCAGGCGAAACTTTTGAAGCGTGGATGAAGGCACTTATGCCACACTATATGCAAGCTCACGCTGATGTAATGAACAACCCAAGCAAGACCAAAGAAGACCAGCAGAAATGGATGGTTGAAAACAAGACACGATTTGAAGCGGCATAGGGAGCATTCCCTACCTTTTTATAATTTCTTTTCAAAACGGCGGGGATTTGCGCGCGCACTTGGCGGAGGGGGCAAGTACACACAGATTTGTTTGTGCTTAGCACATCCATAGGTTGATGTTGTTGAACTTCAATTTTTTGCGAGGATATATAATAAAGACATTAACTACTTTATAAAATAATTATGAACTGCAAACATTGTGATAATAAATTAGCGAATGATGTAAAATTTTGTAATAAATGTGGCAAACCCGTGGAGGCAGAAAAAATAGAAAAGGATATTGTGGAAATAGAATATTTTTCTATTTCTCCTAAACGATTAGCCCTTCTGTCAGTTTTAACATGGGGACTGTATGAAATCTTTTGGTTTTATAAAAACTGGGAAGCGATAAAAAAAGCCGAACAACAAAAAATTTCTCCGCTCGGAAGGGCAATTTTCGCAGTTTTTTACTGTAATGGTTTTTTTAAAAAAGTATTGCAGTCAGCGAAGAGGCATGGTTATAGCGATTCATATTCGCCTGGAATGTTGGCAACTGTTTACATAATTCTACTTTTAGTCGGCAATGGTCTTAGTAGAATTGAAAATACAACTCTCGAATTAGATGTTCTTTGGCTGTTGATTTTGATTTCCTCTTTTATTCCGTTGCTATCTGTACAAAAAGCTATCAATTTTAACAACTCAAAAATTATTCCTAATTTTGATAGAAACAGAAAATTTTCGAAGGGAGAAATAATCTTAACAGTTATTGGTTTCATTTGGTTTTGGTTAGTCGTCTTGGGAACGTTCTCCTCTCTAATTCCTGATAGTTATAACTCGTCTTCAAGTGGCTATACAACAGCAGAACTTGTTACGGAAACAGTTAAAGAAGTAAAAGCCAGTATGATATTGCCAAGCAAGATTGACGAAGTAACGACACTTGTTGATGTTACAGCAGAACCAACAGCTATTCGTCACCACTACATGCTTTCGGGTGTTGACACAAGTAAGCTCTCAAATGATTACCTAAAAAGTTATTTAGGTTCAAGTATTTGTGAAAACGCTGACACTAAAAATCTTCTAAACCAAAACATAAACATGGAGTATTCGTATGTTGTTGATTCGGGAGAAAGATATTTCATATCTTTTACTAAAGCTGATTGCTTACAATAATTATGTTTTGCGATAAATGTGGAAAAGAAATAAAGGATGGCGATAAATTCTGCAATAGTTGTGGGGCGGTTGTTGGTATGAATGAAAAGAAAAACTATTGGAAATATCTCGGCTACGCTTGGATAGTTATTGTTAATTTAATAACTATCGGCGTTGTGCTAGGTATTTATAGCAACTTGTACCAAACTTTTGAAGTCATTGTCGTATCACTTTTAATTTTGATTTATTTAAGTATTCAAACTTTTGCAATGACATACGGCAATGCAACAATAGACACAGCTTTTTCAATGAATTTTGAATTTCAGAGAATAAGAAAATTGGTACAAAAAAATCAAATTAACGAGGATGAGGAAGAAAATGAAAGAGAGGAAATACAGGAGGCAAGAAAAAAGGCTGATAAGGCAAAAATAAAGATGTACATAAATGCAGGATTTGCCTTCATTGTTTACATAATTGCTCTTTGGAATATTTTTAATTCGCTTTAGATAAATATACCAGAAGACGATAAAAATTTACTGATAGAAGGAAGCGCTTATAAAGTAATTAGGGGTGCTTTACGCTATGACGGATTTGCCACTTAAGATCGAGCACAAGCCACAAAGCAAAACTGATTCGACTAACCCTGTGTAATGAGGGAGGAATCTCCGTCATTTTATACTATTTCGTCAAAACGGCGGGGATTTGTGCGCGCACAGGGAGGACGGGGCAAGCAGAACAAGATTTATTTGTGCCTGAGCACGATCCGCTTTGAGGGGTTAGTGCCGAACTCGGTCGAAGCCACAGAGTTTCAAGTTGCCACTAAACACGGAGAGAAAGCGCCTCCCGCGAGTCCGCGAGTATGTCCAAGGTGCGCTGGTTTCGTATTCCCAGGCAATCGGAGCGTACGACGCGGTTTCAAGCCACCACGCGCTCCTCCCGTGCGAGTCAGTCCTTATCGGGATTTTGCTCAAAATACATTCGAACTTCGTCTAATACACATCGCCATACTAAAAAAGTATTGGAGTAGACACATAAACCGGTAAGATCGATATGTAGTACACTGGTAGCATGCAAAAATTTAAAAAAGTATCAATAATACTGTTGATAATTTTAACCTCTTTGTTTATCATGGGAAGATATTTTTACTATGGTTCTTTGTTTAGAAATTGTATTTACACTCAAGAGAAAATAAATCTTCCAGAAAAAATTAAAAATGGTTATTTTATAACGGTTAAAGAAGCTTCTCTAATAAATATGAAGGGGGAGTATGGATGTCTTTCTTATTTTAAAAATATAAGCATTGATTTTTTACTTGCTCAACGAGAAGCTTCTTGGTCTAGTGGTGAGGGTAGGGATTTTTTTTCAGGTAAAAAGTTAAAAATGATTGATATAGTTTCTGTGACTAAACATGGTATTAGTACGATAGATTCAGGCTCAGGTCCTCTTGAGTTTTATATTGTCGAAGATGAGTTTGGTGCTAAACATGTTATGTTGATACCTGTAAATGATGAAGATTATTTTGCTTTATTTTTCTCAGGTAGTGGTACGGTAGGTTTGCCAATTAATGATGATAATTTTAAAAAATTATTAAAATAATTAGTGACACATATATCTATTTTAGAGCATAAAAAATATTCTATAATACCATTATGGAGCTTGGAGCTTGGAGCTTGGAGCTTGGAGCTTGGAGCTTGGAGCTTGGAGCTTGGAGCTTGGAGCTTGGAGCTTTGAGTGCTTAATCCACTTTCTCCGCCGCATTATGAGCGTACTCGCGACCAGATTTTGCGCAGTTCGAGAAGTTCGGCTGAATTAGCAAATTCACTTCTTGGAAGCGAAGACTTAGAAATCTAGCAAGATTTCTGGCAATTTCAAGGAGCCATTACAGGATTGCGATTTTAACAGACTGGTTACAGTCTAAAAAATCGGGAACCCTAAAGGATTGCGATTTTAACAGACTGGTTACAGTCTAAAAAATCGGGAACATACCCATGACTATGATTATACTTACACAAGTATAATCTTTACAATTAGCAGTGTTCTTTCTGTCACAAAATTACTATCTCATCTGTTAATCTAGATATAAGGAGATATCATTCTCTGTATATCCTAATCCTTAAAACTATGCTTAAAAAAATATTCTATACTACAGCTGTTCTAACCTCACTCACTTTTCAAGGTGTTTTTGCGTTCCAACCAAAAGAAATATCTCAGTATTTTAATGGTCCAACTATACAAGTAGTTACTTCTTCGAATGCTCTAGTTTCGCTATCACAGGCTGTACTAAAGGGATTAACTGATGAAGAAAAGTCAGGCATCTATTTTCAGTATTATGAGACGGAGCTGATGTGTATTGCGATATATCCAACGCCTGAAAATTGTTTACCAAAAAAGACTACGGTAGGGAAAACAAGTATCACGCTTAACAACCTTAAATCTAATACTTCGTATACAGTTACCTATAAACGAGATAACACAATTAGATGTATCACAACACCGTGTCCAGGGAATGAGTTCGAAAGCCTTTCAACCTCATTCGTAACACTTCCAAAAAATACAACTTCAGACCAATCAAATGATATTTTGATTACACAAAATCTTGGCTATGGAAGTTTTAGCTCCCAAGTCGTGACACTTCAAAGTTTTCTCATACAACATGGGTATCTTAGAGGAACTGTGACAGGATATTTTGGAAACATGACTCGCAAAGCGGTGATGCAGTTTCAAAAAGATAACACTATTTTGCAATCTGGATTTGTTGGCCAACTCACTCGAAAAGCAATTATGAAAAAAGTCGAAGCTCTTGTTTCAGAAGAAAAGTTTGAAGGTAATGTAACAGCATATTCGACGGGATGTTTTTCTGACGGTGAATGTAGTATCTCTGTTGATGGAAAAAAAGTTGTGACAACTCTTGGAAGATCTCAAGAAGTGGTGGGTGCTGTACTAGGTATTCCTGATTTTGGGGCAATAGAAAATAAAGTAGGGTCTCATGCTCGTGTGTACGCAAAGAAAGTAAATAATGGGTACACTCTTTACGGAAATACGAACTATTATATTGTGATTGAGTAATTGATTGAGTAATTGTAGTTAGTAAATGAATATTGAGATACAATTGAGATACATGGGTATAAGAAGGTTTTCCTTGGATATTAGTTTGGTATACTAGAATACAGACTATCTATTTAAGCTATTAAGAATAAAAAATAAATGAAAAAATACATTATAACAAGTGCTATGGTTCTCGCTGTGATAGCTTCCGTATCAGCTGAAGAAACAAGAACACAAGGAATACAACCTGTAAAAATGATGAAGACAATGCCTGTTATGATGCGAGTTGCATCAGGAACACCAGAGCAAATGCCAATGAGAGAAATGACACCTCCTATTATTACAACAGGTGATATTGCAATAGATGTTCAGATCAAAGCACTTCAAGTAGAAATGGAAGCAAAGATAAAAATGATTCGTGATGACTATCGAGCGAAAATAAAAGCTCTCATCAGAGATAAAAAAGTTATAACTGGTAGAGATATGATGGAGCATGGTTCATCAACAATGCGTATGGAAGGTAAAGGAGAAGGTCGTTATGGTATGGGTGTACGAGGGTCATCAACCATGATAGTGCATCATGACGGGCGTATGATGAATGGATCAGGAACACCAGAAGATGGTCGACCACCAATGATGCATGAAGGAAAGCAGATCCCTGAAGGTATGCAAGTAAGGGGGGAGAGTGCTGGAGCAGAAGGTAACGAGAGTGTGTCTTTACAGGTAGCTGTTAAGGGACTTTTCAGTAAATTCTTTGGAAGATAATAAAAGATATAGAATAGCAAAGAAATAATGCTTACAACTTAGCATATATAAAACCACGATACGAAAGTTTCGTGGTTTTGTTTTCCTTTACCTCATAAATCTGCATCATTATTTAAAGTTTCCCTACTCTTATTTTTTTCTACGAGAAGTTATTTTATATTTTACTTGTACTATTTTTCATCTCCACTTTCATGTATAATGGTCCAATCGGAGGATTGGATGAGTGGCTTAAATCAACGGTTTACTAAACCGTCGACCTTTTATTAGGTCCGTGAGTTCGAATCTCACATCCTCCGCCAACACGTTTTAGTATCGGAGTCAACCCGTTTGCCTAAGTAAACGAAGCGACCCGAATACCTAAAATGTAAACAAAAATACATGATTAGTTCATGTATTTTTGTTTTGCTTAAAGTGGTAAAATAAATATATATGAACAAACAAGAAATCTTTACCAATCATTTTGCCAATAAATACCCAAACATATCAGACTGGCTAGAAGATGGTACTATTGAAATCGGCAGAGGAGAGTATGGAAGTTCTTCATTTATTAAAGTTATAGATGAAGGAGGCTTAGTTTGGGAAGGAAAGGAAAGATATGCAACTTTAGATGAAGCTTTTGACGATACAGAAAAAGCAATTACTGATTGGCTCGATGAAAATACCTAAAATATCTTATGGCTTTTTCTTTTTCGCGCTTAATAATTTTTGAAACAGATGTTCTTACAAGCAAAGAGGCTCTTACTCTTTTAAAAGAGAAAGGTTTTCAAATGGAAAGACTTGGTAATGCAGCATGTCTTGGAAAAATTGATGACTACGATGTATGGCTCGGTTTTAAGAAAGGTATCCCCGCATGGAGATGTTCTTGTAAAAAATTAGGAAGCCCATGTTCTCATGCAATTGCTATAGCTTTAGTTTGGGATAGAAGTAGAAATGTGCCTGACCCAAGCATGGAAGATATTGTAGATCTCATAAATTATAAAGTATCCCTAAAACCAAATTCTTTTTTGTAAAATGTCCTTCTCTTTTTATGTTGTCTTTCAAGAAATGGAACCTTTTCATCCAGAAAATCAATAATATGTTTCAATCCATCTCCGCGAAGTCTCCCTATATATTGCTTAAGTTTACCTTCGAAAGAAAATGGAAAAGCAAGAACTATACTGTCCACACCGTGCAAATCAAATCCTTCGCCAAGTAACTGTCCTGTTGTAAGAAGAACTTTAAAATTTCCAGCCTCTATTTGATCAAGTTTGGCTTTTCTTGAACGTGCAGAATCATCACCAGAAATGGCTATTGCTTCTACTTTTCCACCAAGATACAGCTTAAGCATTTCTAAGTACTCTTTTCGTTCTGTGAGAACAAGTATCTTTTTCGACAGTAGTGATTCTTCTACAATAACTTTTGTTATTAGTTCATTTCTTGCTGAGTCGTAACAAATCGTTTTAGCTAAAGTTTCATAATGGTCGGTTGTATAACGAAACGGAATAGACAGCTGTGTTGCATGAATACTTACATCAAATAATTTTTTGCTACCCATATCAGCTTCTTTCATTTCAGCAATAACGAGGCCAATAATAAGCTCAGTTATTTTTTCACTTCCAAATTTAGGTGCATGTGTAGCCGTAAGTCCAAAGAAGTACTTACTTTTGAACGATGAGATTAAATTACGATATGTTTTTGCAGGAATATGATGACATTCGTCGACAATAATAATTCCAAAAGAATCACTAATTTCTTGCAGATTTTTGTATCTCACGAGACTCTGAAGAGTTGCAACAGTAACTTGCTTACCAAGCTTTTTCTTTGTACCAGAAATTGTTCCAATATTTATTTTTGGTATCCCAAGAAACTACTCAGTTCGTTCAACCCATTGAGATAGAAGCTGATTACGGTTAACTAAAATAAGTGCAGGCATCTTAAGTCGAGCGATGAGTTCAAGAGCTATAATTGTTTTCCCGCTTCCAGGTGGTGCGACAATAATCCCGTTTGTATGACTTGTTATTTCATCAAGTAGCTTAGTTTGTTCTTCACGTAATGAAATTATTGATTTATAGTTTATAGTCTCATGTTGTTTGTAATTGTGTGTGGCTGAATATAATATATTATTTTCGTCTAAAAAAGTTTTTAGTTCATCAAGAAAACCTCGTGGCAAGGTTACTTCGCTACCCTCGTCATGGATTAAATTAAAGTATTGTTCTATACCAAAAGAAGACATGCCTAATCTTTTCTTGGTAGCAAATTCTTTGTTAAAGATATTAAGAGTATCTTTGATGAACATAACAACACTAGTAGGTAGTTCTGACTTTTTAAGGTGTAGTAGACCGTCCACCAGAATATGTACTTGGTTAGTAGCTGGTGGTACCTCATTGGACATGCTATCTTTTTTATCGAACAAAGTTTCGTACACAATATCAAGTTCTTCTTGCGTGTGCTTATGAATTGTTTTCAAGAATTCCCACTGATTAGTATGTGGAATAAATGTTTCTAAATCACAAAATACAGACGCACCATTGAGAACTCGTTCACCTTGAAGTGGTAATGCTATGAGATTACCAAAACCACCATCTGTTATAGTATCTTGGTTAGGAAACAATCTATCGAAACTAGCTTCTTTGACAAACGGAGAATGGTTAAAAGTTTTGCGTATTATTTCAAGCATAATTGCTCTTGATTTAAAACATGGGTATGCATTTTCAAAAAAGACCCATGCATGTGCCCCATTACCAGATCGAGAAATTTCTGCGTATGCATGTATGTTAAAACTATTACACATAGTAATAAACTTTTGGACATCATTTTTCCAATCTCCTTCATCAAAATCTGCAGCGATAAAATATGAAGTATTGTCAGTAAGAATTGGGTAGATGCCGATTGTTTCTTTGCCAAGTAAATGATTGAATACAATTTCATCAGTAACAGGGCATAAGGTCTTGCTCTCGAAGTCTTTCATCGTACCACCACGAGCTCTGTGTGCATTGAACTCATTCCAGTCAAAAGAATACGCAGGAGTCCACCCACTTTTCTCACCTTTCTCCCATCTACGAGGATATACATCTGATCTTCCTCGAAAGATAGATTTGTAAAGTAAGAGTTTCTCTTGATTTGTCATACATCTTTATTTAACTTGATACTTTGTCTGCGGCCCGCTACCAATACGTTTTACCTTTTCTAATTTCAAAAGTCGTAGTAACGCCTGACGTACAGTTGCAATGATGACACCTGTTTCTCTGGAAATTTGTACTGGTGTTACGTCTGTATGTAATAGTAAATACCTCCAAATAATAAGTTGTTTCGGTGACAGCATATCTTCGAATTTTTCCGCTTCGAGGTAGATGAGAGCTTTAGTGGCTTGTTCTTTTACTACTGATAGAAAATAATTAAGCCATGGTGATATTGTGTCGTTTTCTGTTTTGAAACTCTCTTGAGATTTGCGAAGTGCATAGTAGTATTCATCTTTACGCTGTTCGATAATCTGTTCATGTGAGACATACTGCACAAATTGATACCCTGATCGCAAAAGAAGCATATTCGTGAGGACACGTGACATACGACCATTACCATCTTGGAATGGGTGAATTTTTAGAAATTCTACAAGGAAGTTTGCAATCACAAGTAATGGATGAAAAAGATTTTCCTCAAGTGCGTCAAATGAATACTCGACAATTTCTGTCATTTCTTTTTGTGTTTGCCATGCCGGAGTAGTTTCAAAAATTACTTGTATGATTTCACCTTTTTCATTAGCAACACCAACAAGATTTTCCTGCTTTTTATAGCTTCCTTTATGAATTTTGTCTTTGTCTGAATATTTCATCAGCTCATTATGTAGTGACGTTATGACGCCTTCACGAAGCGGTAGTATCTGATAGCTATCAAAAACATTTTGAAGTGTCTCCAGATATCCCTGCACTTCTTGTGAATCACGGTCGGAAAATTTCGAGATAGATAAATTACTGAGAATTTTTTTAACATCTTCGTCAGATAATTTTGACCCTTCAATACGAGTTGATGCTCCGGCAGATGTAATCAGTACTGATTTTTTCAGACTTGTAATTGCTTGTGGTGTCATGCGTAGCCCTGATTTGAACTCACCTCTGATACCATCTATTTCAGCCAAAATAGACACAATATGTGGCTCTGGTGTACGGATTCGCTTGTCAAATTTTTCTGTATGTGGATTCATATATGATATATGCTGTATATTAGATAGTATCATATAGTAGTATATAGTGCAACTATACTACTAACTCAACGGGTTTGAATTACATAAAAACTATATTTTATAACGGTTATGATCTATAGACGACCCACTTAGTTCGAATCGCTTTATCCCCGCAAAATAGTTGTTTTGTTTACAAAACGACATATTTTGCGCAGTGCAAAGTCGGAGCGTATTCGCGACCAGACTTTGCCTCCGCAGCATTTCGTCGCAGTGCATTTCAAGGAGCGTACCCGCGACTATGAATATGCCTCCGCCATAATGTAAAAGTATCGAACACGACCAAAATACATAATTCATGAAAGTGCCAGAATCAAAAAGTAATAACCCGATACAGGAATCTGCACCAAGAAGATTATTTTCTGGACTTTCTTCGATTATGGATCAAGTTTTATTAAATAAAGAAAGCAGAAGTTCTTTAAGAGTTGGTAAAGTTCTTTCGGTAGTCAATGGTGCTCTTGTTGTTAACGAGGCAAGTCCTGAATCAAGTACAAAAAGAAATGAAGATGGGTCTTCCCAAATATCTCTTGGAGCTATGCCATTTCGTAGGGAAAATGTGGATAGTTTTGGCTGGGGAGTCGAGAGCGCTAAAGAACAGCTTCTTATTAAATTAGCTCATGAATCCGCCCATGTTTTTCAAAATCAAGCAGGATATGAGCAAGCTCTTGTTAATTTCTTGAATGGCTCAAATGATATCGACAAAAAGTTCCATCCATATCTAGAGTTATATACATTTCTTAATACTAAAGGTGTTTGCAATGGACTTGCAAACATGGATGTATATCATCGACAAAATAGAGATATAGGCTTGCTTAGCATGAATACTCTAGAAGATATGACTGAGTTTATTGGTGCATATCTTATTAGTGATGATTATTTTAGTTTTAGATTAGATGGCTCAAAGACTTCTCTGTCAGAAGAAGATAAGAAAAAGATTGCGATGTTAGTGATACAGATTATGAAGATGTAGTATTTTATCCAAAAATAGAGCCGATAAACAGATACATAGATATAACATACCCCAATGAAACCTTTTACAAAAAAAGTTTTAGAAGTCGTTGCAGAAGTTTCTAAAGGGAAAGTTCTTACCTATTCCCAAGTCGCAGTTAAAGCTGGTAACTCTCAGGCCTCCCGCGCTGTCGGCTCAATCATGGCGAAAAATACTGATAAAAAGATTCCGTGTCACCGTGTTGTTAAGTCAGATGGAAGTATAGGTATGTACAACGGTATTTTAGGAAAAAACAAAGAAACAATCTTAAAAAAAGAAAGGGTACGTTTTAAAGAAAATGGAAAAGTATTTTTAGCTTAATCTTCTATGTCACTACTTAAAACTAATCGATTTATTTCATTCAGTCTTGCTTATAATAGAACCTATATATTCTTATAAAATTTATAAGAATATATAAATATAGCCATAACGATATTTATATTATGAAATAATCAAAAATATATATTTGAAACTCTCTATAAATCACTATGTTAATGTTACAAAATAGTATTTTATTTGCTTGCAAAATAATATATATATATATACTTTTTAGTATGTCAGAAAATCAACCAAAACAAGAGTTAGCTTTAGAAACCGACGAGCAAGCACGAAACAGATTGCAAGGCGCACCAGTTGCTCCACCTACAGTGATGGACAACCTTAGGGCGGCCCAAGCAAGCGGTGATTCTGCTGCGTTAGAGGCAGCAACAAAAGTAGCCGATGAGGCGTATATGGTGCCAAGCAGTAAGCCAAGTGATGAGACAACAGAGTTGCATGATGGACATGTGCAAGCAAGTCTACTAGCTGGGGAGATTAAGAAAAGTAACGAGGAATCTGTCAAAATAGTGGAAGGAAATGAGGGATATTTACGGCAAAGAGAAAATGTTATCCGTGACCTTTCTTCAAGTATAGATCCTAATAATCTAAAAGAAACATTTAGGGCTATTATAAAATTACAAAACATAGACCAATTAGATGAAGATGCTATTAGTATTATTCTGTCTCGTAAAGCGGTGACTGAGGAACAAAAAAAGACAGCTGATAGAATAAAAACATTCATTGGAAGAAAGGATTTATTTCAAGCTGCATCATCTGGAAGGAATCCAGACGGATACACTTCAGAAATGTTTAATAGTGCTGAAAAAACATTTAAACAAAGAGTAAATAGTAGTTCTCCGGAAGATCGACCATACTTAGACAAACAAACCGAAGTACAACAAATGCTTGGGGAATGGAAGAGTCAAAAAACAGCAGCAAGACAAGAAGCTCAAGCAATATTAGGATTTTCTGATGACGATATGTATCACATGTAATTTTTAAATTTTTTACTTTCCCATACTTATCATACTAGTTTAACTTTTTTGAAATCATAGGTCTTAATCTTTTCTACCCAGTATTTGTAAGCAGTATTCTAGGAAACTAACTTTCAGTTATTGTCACACTCGGTATTTATTTTTTAGCATATATTTTTTTAACACCCAAAAAATAATGATGTGCATCTTTGTGCTATTATATAGCGATGTACAAAAATATTATTATAAGTTGGTCTATTGAATTTGGGCCAATTATAGTATTTTTTGGGACCCTTAGCTTTTTAGGAGATACTAATAAAGGGTTTATTGCCTCAACTACTATTTTTAGTATTCTTACGATGGTCGCACTTATTGCATCGTATCTTTATGAAAAGCGTATCGCTTGGTTTCCTCTCATTGCAGGAGTATCTGTAATTACTTTTGGAATTCTCACATTAGTTTTTGAAGAACCAGCACTATTTATTCTGAAAGATACTCTCTATAATGGATTCTTCGGGGTATTTTTACTTGGAGGTGTCTATATGCGTAAAGGTCTTCTTAAAAAACTCTTTGTTGCACTCTTTGACATGAGCGATAAGGGTTGGCACATTCTTTCTCTTAGATGGGGGATTTTTTTTATTATGTACCATATTTTCACTCTACAATTTTGTAAATTTGTTGTCCTTATTACAAGGATACCTTACTCTCGCCATAATATTTTTTATAACTGAAGATTTTTTCCACAATTGATGAAGGTAAAAATCAATTTTATTAACATAATATATAAGTGTTGCAAGAATAATAAAAAGGAGTATACAAGCAATGTAATTTGAAACTTCGTGTCTCTTAATATTTTCAATAAGAATGTTTAGGATCACACTATGGAGTAAGTAAAGTGGGTATGTTATTGCTCCAAGTGTGACAAGTATTTTTTTGTAGGCTGTGCCTAAAAATGCATAGGAGGTATTGGGTATCTTTTTGAGCGAAATAGCTAAGAATAATCCAAAAAAAAGTGTAATGTGGAGAACGATGATGGTAGGACTATTTGTTGCGTAGCTGTGGTCTAATGCTTGAATTATTGCAGCACAATAACACAAGGCGATAGCTATGTAGTTGTAGTAAGCTTTGTTTTCCTTATAAATTCCATAAAATAAAATACCTGCAATAAAATACTGAGCGTATTCATAACCAAAAGGCATTAAAATATACCCCCCATATACATTAAGAAATGAAGAGGAATAAGGATTGTAAAAGAGTGTATGGCACAGTAGTGGTAGAGAGATTAACAATGCGATTTTTTGTAAAGATACATTTATAAATGTTTTTATAAATAAGATAAAAGCAATAAAGAGATAAAATCTAAGTTCAATTTCAAGTGTCCAGTATGATCCATCAATAAAAGCATACTCCCCATAGTAATGAGGCATCATTGTTAAATTAGCCAGGTACTGAAAAAGTGAGATGTGCACACTACTCATTAGGAGAGTAAACAGTGTCGTGATCGAGACACATATCCAGAATACTGGGAACAGTCTAATAAAGCGTGCAGAAATAAATTCTCCAAATGTTCTCCCTTCAGAGCTAAGAGTTATAACAAAACCACTGATGAGAAAAAACAAATTTACCCCAAGATAACCATGCTCAGTAAGTGGTGAAAGAAACTTAAGAAATTCTGGAATATACCCGAGATCAATTAATGAACTAAATTTATGAACAAATAAGATGCCGAGTGCTGCAAAAAAACGTAACAAATTTAGGGTAAGTATCTCTTCTTTCATATTTGCCAAATTGTAGCATATTGCTATTACAGGAAGCCTATTTTGTTTTTTAAATATAGGAATACGGTGTCAGGCACTATTTTTTCATAAAATATACCGTATATAGCCCTCGCAAATCAAATCCCCACATTTGTAATGCTACACTTTACTAAGTGTTAAAAATAAAAACCTTGAGTGCAGGATTATACAACTTGAGATTGGGATATAAGTAACCAGGGGTGATAAAGGGGCATTTTGTGACTGTTGGAAGTTATTACGGAGCTTGTCTAGTGTATAAGCAAGTTTGTGACAGTGTTTATTCGCGAACAATACCCTGTGGCGTCAGCCCAGGGTTCTTTATTATGACTTAGTTTCTAGAATCTAAGTATCAAATATTTTACAGAAAGTAGGAGTAATTATTTTTCAAAATTTAGTAACCATTTTTTTCGCTTTACACCCCAAGAGTAACCATAATCCTCGTCTTTTTTTCTAACTACGCGATGGCATGGAATAAAGAGTGCTATCGGGTTTTTGCCGCAGGCGGTACCGGATGCATGTGCGGCATACGGCTTCCCAACTTGCTCAGCAATATCAGTGTAAGTGATAGTTACACCAAAGGTAACAGTAGAGATAACTAACCAGATACTTTTTTGAAAATCTGTTCCGAGGATCTCTTTTGAAATTAAACTATTAGGTAGATCCTTTTTTTCAAAGAAATAATCATCTAAGGCTTTTGTTATAGCAGTAGGCAGATCTTTGTATTCTTTCTGTTTTTTATTTACAAAAATTGCATTTCTTACTTTACCTAGTATATCTAAATCTATTTCTAAATATCCAAGTGGTTTTGGACAAGTGTAGCAATATTTAGTTAAAGTAAATTTTAAAACTTTGTCACCTGTCTTACTTGATGTGCTAAAGAGTAAGGTGTGATTCATAAACTTTTATTTACCGACCGATACAGTAAGGGTCACTTCTGTCATATCTTGGTTGTACATATCCATGTCATATCCGAAAGCCCTGTCGCACTCTTTATTACTCATAGCATTTACTTTATGCCACTCTGCTATTAAATTTTTTGGCATCTCACCTGTCACTTTTACATATTCATAATCTTGGGGAGGAATAGTGATAGTGGTAAAAGTCTTAGTATCTTGCGTAGAATTTTCTTCGGTAATAAATCCAATGAGCATATCATAACCTCGTTCTGCTAGATTGTCTGGGGTTAGATAATTAAAATACACCATGTGCAGTGTCGGATATGCTTTGTGTAAAATCTTATCAGACATATTTTCTGAAATAAATTTTGTCCAAGCATCAGCAATATCTTTTTGTTCTTGATTATTTTTTTTAGTTGTAGTTATTTTGTAACCCGTAACTTGAAATGCTCCGTGTGAATATTTTTCCATATGGGTCTAGTATACCACTGTACACTTTTTACATAAAAAATAAGCTCAACAGGTGAGCTTATTTTTTTGTTCATTTCCTCTGTACTCTGCAGTTCTACAGGAGGGTAGATGATTGAGACAATACTAGTGATATCGTTCGCGGATTTCAAAAAGAAGGTATGCTCCGATAAAAATACCGACAACATTTCCTAAGCCATTCATCATTCCTACAATACTAAGCACAGATGAGATAGCGCTCACCGTAAGAGCATAGAATGAATAATCCCAACCAGTTTTTTTCATTCCTTGTAGCGGCTTAAAAGCAAGGATGGAAAGAACAGCAGATATGATACCTAAAACAAGAGTTAGTAAAAGTATTATGCCACGGAATCCTCCACCAAGAACGGCAAGCGGTGAAAGAACAATTCCAAGCATTCCAGATCCTAGAAGTGCGATAAGCGCGAGTACTCCAAAAATAACAGAAAGCCAAGGAATAATATCAGAGATAACTTTTCTTCCACCTTCTGGTATATGAGGGAGACCTGAAAAAATAGGGGTAAGTAAAGCCTCGAGTGCCCCAGCGTGCCCTTTTAGTTTTGAAGTCACTTGATGGCGTGTGTGGTCAGTACCCTGATGTGGTTCTTGGTGACCTTCATGATGAGATTTATTATGATTGTGTGTATGTTCCATGTAGATATAATGTTACATTTAGTAACAACTCTAGTGTAATCCATTTATAAAAATCTAGATAGATCAGTTGTCCGTATGACCGGCAGCATCTTTAAATTTCATCTTCAGATGTAGATGAAATTATGGTAGTCTACTTAGTATGAAATGGATATTATTTACTGGCACCTGGAAACTTACAAATAGTGAAGTTGAACAAGATGTACGGGAAAGAGCTCGAGGAGTACTCGCTTGTGGGGATGGAATTGTAACGGGGGGGCAACAGGGGTTGATTATTTTGCTATGGATGAAGCAATGAAATTATATCCGGATGCTTCACGGCTTAAAGTTATTATCCCGGCAACATTTGCTAGTTATATATACGACTATCACACTAACTGGTGTATAGCACCGATCACTACCGAAACGATAGATGATCTAAAGATGTTGTTACAGAAAATAAAAGATGCTAATGAGACAGCTCTTATAGAAATGCCGTATACAATTATCACCCAAGACCATTATAATTTTCGTCATGACGAAGAAATAAAAATCTCAGACGAAGTATACGCATTTCAGGTAAATGATAGTACGGGCACACAAGATACGATAGACAAAGCTTTAAAAAGTGGCTTACCTATTACGCTTTATAAAAAATATAATATCCCTACATAAGTTTGTACATACCACACAATAACTTAAAATTAGCTCACACAATCTAAAGGCTTCCTTTGTTTGATGTGGGAAATTAAGGTAGATACTTGTTGACACTGGAGTACTTTTTAATCTCTTTTAGGGTCATGCTGCCCGCCAGCTTGCTGCGGAAAGTTTTATGTATTAAACATTCCTATCTCGTCAACTTGCTGTGAGGTTGTTCATTGTATGATTGTCTTATGGAAAAACTTTTATAAACTTTTGTATAGTATCTTGTGTACACAGGGGATTTATTTTTTTATAGGTGCTATTTCAGTTCATCGTGATAAAATAAAATATAATGAAAAAAATCATGCGTATGTTTTTTATGCTAACCATTCTAGGTTTTGGTTTTTTCCTGAGCACGTTTATAGGTAGTCACAATATGGGAGTGCTTAACCCAAAAGGGGTTGTAGCTTTAGCTGAGAAAAATCTACTTATTACAGCGTTTTTGCTCATGCTCATCGTGATTGTCCCAGTTTTTGTGATGCTTTTTTCTTTTGCATGGAGATATAGAGCAAGTAATACAAAAGCAAAGTACACTCCCGACTGGCACAGTAATCGTGCCCTTGAAATAGTGTGGTGGACAATTCCGGCTATTATTATTTTTATCCTGGCACTTCTTACATGGAAGAGCACTCATGATCTTGACCCATTTAAGCCTCTCGCATCAAATGTAAAACCAATCACCATACAAGTGGTAGCACTTGATTGGAAATGGCTTTTTATTTATCCTGATGAACATATAGCAACCGTTAACTACGTTGAGTTTCCAAAAGACACTCCGGTTCTTTTTAAGATCACATCTGATGCTCCTATGAATGCTTTTTGGATTCCTCAACTTGGCGGGCAGGTATATGCAATGCCTGGCATGACTGCGCAACTCAATTTGATGGCAACTGAGAAAGGGGTGTATAAAGGCCTTTCAACAAACTTCAGTGGTGAAGGTTTTTCAGGTATGAAATTCGAAGTTCATGTCACAGAAGAAAACGAGTATCAAAGTTGGCTGTATACGGTAAGAGGGTCCCCGTATGTGCTTGACATCACAAGGTATACTGAATTAGCTAAGCAAAGTAAAAATAATGCTGTAGAATATTTTGCTTTAACAGATGATGATTTGTTTGGTAGAATTCTTATGAAGTTTATGGCTCCTATGGAAGGGGTAGATCACCATATTATGAGTGAAGGTATGGACCCTCTCATGAGGTCAGATACGTATCCTCCCACTCATAATGACATACTCATGAATGAGAAAGCGTTGTCTCATTAACTATAAATAATTACAAAAAATATGTTAGGAAAATTAACACTAGAAGTACTCCCTCGCGATCCAATTGTTATTGTAGCTGCGATTTTTATGGCACTGGTTGTTTGTGGAGTAATCGGTGCATTATTTTACTACAAACGATGGAGCTGGTTATGGCATGAATGGATAACTTCTGTTGATCATAAAAAAATTGGAGTAATGTATCTTATTCTTGCATTCGTCATGTTACTTCGGGGCTTTGCTGATGCAGCGATGATGCGTACGCAACAAGCTCTCGCTGTTGGAGATAATTTAGGATTTTTACCACCGGATCATTATGATCAGATATTTACTGCTCACGGAGTTATCATGATCTTCTTTGTGGCGATGCCGTTTATGTTTGGATTGATTAATCTTGTCGTTCCGCTCCAGATTGGAGCACGTGATGTAGCATTTCCATTTCTTAACTCAATGAGTTTTTGGATGACAGTTGCGGGAGCTCTCCTTGTTAATCTTTCTTTAGTTGTAGGAGATTTTGCTGCAGTTGGATGGCTCGCGTACCCACCACTTTCTGAGCTAGAGTTTAGTCCTGGTGTGGGGATGGATTATTATATCTGGGCGATACAAATTGCAGGTGTGGGGACAACTCTTTCAGGCATAAATTTCTTTATCACAGTGCTCACCATGCGCTGTCCGGGGATGACGATGATGCGGATGCCTGTTTTTACGTGGACAAGTTTTTGTGCGATGATTCTGGTTATTGTAACATTCCCAATTCTAACAGCGACACTTGGACTACTTTCGCTTGATAGAATTTTTGGAATGCATTTTTTCACATCTTCATTTGGGGGTAATCCTATGATGTATGTGAATCTCATTTGGGCGTGGGGTCACCCTGAGGTATACATTCTTATCTTGCCTGCATTTGGTATTTTTTCTGAAATTGTGTCCAGTTTTTCACGAAAGAGACTTTTTGGGTATACGACAATGATTTATGCTACAGTAGCCATCACCGTACTATCATTTGGAGTGTGGCTCCATCACTTTTTTACTATGGGTGCTGGAGCAAATGTGAATGCATTCTTTGGCATTATGACGATGATTATTGCAATTCCTACGGGAGTGAAAATCTTCAATTGGCTCTTTACAATGTTTAGAGGTCGTATCACCTTTTCGTCTCCGATGCTCTGGATGATGGGCTTTATTGTTACATTTACATTCGGAGGAATGACAGGAGTTTTACTCGCTGTTCCTGGAATAGATTTTCAGTTACATAATAGCTTATTTTTGATTGCGCATTTTCATAATACAATTATCGGGGGAGTTATATTTGGATATTTTGCTGGTCTTTCATATTGGTTTCCAAAGTTTTTTGGTTTTACATTACATGAAAAATTTGGGAAGCTTGCATTTTGGCATTGGATTGTTGGATTTTTTGTAACGTTCACACCGCTGTATATTTTAGGTTTTATGGGAATGACCAGGCGACTTAACCATGTGAGTGACCTCGAATGGAGGCCGTTACTTATTATCTCTGGTGTAGGTGCTGCAATTATCGCTGTCGGGATTGTGATGCAAGTGGTACAGCTTATTATTAGTATCAAGCACCGTAAGAAGAACCTCGACACAACAGGTGACCCGTGGGATGCCCGGACTCTCGAATGGTCAACGTCATCTCCACCACCACTTTATAATTTTGCAGTTATTCCGATGGTGCATGGTCGTCATGCATTTTGGGATATGAAGTATGGAGAGGGAAACAAACATGCAGCACCAGTTTACACAGATATTCATATGCCGAAAAATACTGGGATAGGTTTCTATATTGCGATCTCTAGTTTTTTCTTTGGTTTTGGTGTGGTGTGGCATATGTATTGGCTCGCAGTACTTACGATTATCTTCGTCATTGGGTGTGTAATCGTGCGATCCTTTGATGAGGATATTGAGTACTACATAGACAGAGATGAGGTTGCACGAATCGAGAATGGAAGAGCTGCTACACTATAAAATATATGACAACAAAAATATTAGACCATAAGCATATGATAAATCAAAAAGAAAATGATGTAGATGTAAAAACATTGTTTGGTTTCTGGGTATATATCATGAGTGACTGTATTTTGTTTGCAAGTATTTTTGCAGTGTATGCAGTTCTTCATACAAGTACGTTCGGTGGGCCATCGTCAAAAGAGTTATTTAGTATGCCATTTGTTCTTACTGAGACTATTCTTTTGCTGACAAGTAGTTTTACGTATGGTCTCGTTACACTCTATGCTCGTAGAGAAAAAAGTAAAGCTTTAGTATTAATTTGGCTTGGTGTCACATTTGTTCTCGGAGCATTATTTCTTCTTATGGAAGTGAGGGAATTTTCAAATCTTATACGAGAAGGTAATGGACCAGATAGAAGTGCGTTCCTTTCAGCTTTCTTTACGCTAGTAGGTACTCATGGACTTCATGTGACACTTGGACTTGTGTGGATGGGAAATCTTTTAGTTCAAGTTTGGTATAAAGGGGTTACTTCCGTAATGATGCGAAAACTTTCCATGCTTGGACTTTTTTGGCATTTCTTGGACATTATATGGATATTTATTTTTACTATTGTATATTTAATGGGAACTCTGTAACATACCATTATGACAAATACTTTTGATGTAATTGATGAGAAGTTTGAATCTTCAAAAAATGCACTTCACTCATATGTGACAGGGTATGTACTTTCCTTGTTGTTTACTTATATTCCATATCTTATGGTAACTAGACATCTTTTTGGTAAAGATAGTACTATTTTTGGGATTGCTGTGTTTGCGGTCATACAGCTTTGTGTTCAGGTTTATTTTTTCTTACATCTTCCTGCGCGCGTTAGACCATTTTGGAATTTTTTCGTGCTTATGTTTACAATCTTAATTATCTCATTTCTTGTGGTTGGGTCGTTATGGATTATGCATCATCTTAATATGAACATGATGGGAGTTTCGCCATTTCATTCTAATGAAGGATATGTTCCTCAATAAGATACACACACGATTTTGATTAAAGACTATTATTCGCTTACAAAGCCAGGAATTATTTATGGCAATGCGATCACGCTTATTGCTGGTTTTGTGCTTGCTTCACACGGGAAGGTAGATTATCTACTTCTTTTTTTGGTATTTGTTGGCCTCTCACTTGTGATTGCTTCTGGATGTGTATTTAATAATTACATTGATAGAGATATTGATAGGTTGATGGAGAGGACAAAAAAACGCGCGATGGTACGAGGTTCAATTTCTCCTCTTGCTGCACGTATCTACGGTACAGTTTTAGGTCTTCTTGGTTTTGGTGTACTTCTTTTGTATACAAATATCATAACAGTCACTGTCTCTCTCGTTGGTTTTTTTGTCTATGTGGTTGTATATAGTATGTGGCTTAAGCGCTCCTCAACACACAGTGCTATTGTTGGAAGTATCTCAGGGGCGGTGCCGCCAGTTGTGGGATACATTGCAGTAACGGGTCATTTTGATCTCGGAGCACTGTTACTTTTTAGTATTCTTGCTCTATGGCAGATGCCACATTCATTTGCGATAGCTATGTATCGATTGAGCGATTATACGTCAGCAAATATTCCTGTCCTTCCAGTAAAAAAAGGTATACAGCGTACAAAGGTACAAATACTTATCTATACTATATTATTTTTCATTGCGATAGAATTACTTTTTGCTTTCGGTTATGTTGGGATACTTTATTTTTTTGTAATGACAACACTTGGCTTGATGTGGATTAGACTATGCCTTTTTGGTTTGTACGGCACATCTGTGGTGGATAAAGATTGGGCACGGAAAATATTTTTATTTTCATTAGTCATATTAGTTGTATTTTGTGTAATGCTTGTTCTTGAAGCTACTTTTAGTTAAAAATACCTAATCAGTGTAGAATGTCAAAATGGAACAAAAAACGAAGGACATACCATCTGTGGGTAATGTTAGGTACGATCTTATCGTAGTTGGCGGCGGGGCATCTGGTATGATGGCGGCAGGTCGCGCTGGAGAACTAGGACTCCGTGTTTTGTTATTGGAAAAAAATAAAAGGCTTGGAGAAAAACTCCGAATTAGTGGAGGAGGGCGGTGCAATATTTTAAATAACGAAGAAGATGTACGGGAGCTCCTTAAAAAATACGGAAGTAGTGAGCAAGCTCTCTACTCTTCATTTACACAGTTTGGCGTGAAAGAAAGTATTAATTTTTTTACATCCTGGGGATTACCGCTTATAACAGAGAATGGAAAGCGTGCATTTCCTCATACACATAAAGCAGAAGATGTCGTGAAAATTCTTGAAGAGTACATGAAAAAGTCTGGTGTTGAAGTGATGCGTAACACTTCGGTGACATCAGTAAAAATGGAAAATGGAATGATTTTAAAGCTTTTGTCTTCATTACAAGAATTTCATGCAAAAGAATATATTTTTGCAACAGGGAGTGTTTCTCATCCAGAAACTGGTTCAACGGGGGATGGTTTTACATGGTTACGTATTCTTGGTCATACTGTAGCTACACCTACCCCAACAATTGTTCCACTCGCTGTTAAAGAAAAATGGGTGAAAGAGCTCGCTGGAGTATCACTTGATGGGATGAAGATTACTTTTTTTGTAGATGGTGTAAAAAGTTTTAGCCTTGTTGGTAAAGTGCTCTTTACACACTTCGGTATATCAGGACCACTCATTCTTAATCATGCGTATAAAGTTGCGGATATTTTGCATACTGGGATTGTAACTGCAACTATAGACGCCGCAATGCAAAGTGATTTTCCTATTCTTGAAAAAGCTATTGTAAGTATTTTTGATGCAAATAAAAATAAAACATTAAAAAATGTTGTTAAAGAATTTGTTTTCAACGGTATGCAAAAAGGAGTAACAACAGTGCTGGAAGAATATATGAATGTTGATACGAAAGTGCACTCTATTACCAAAGAAGAACGAAAGAAAATAGTGCACCTTCTTAAAGCTCTCCCGCTTACTATTGAAGGCCTTATGGGGTTTGATCGAGCGGTAGTCGCAGATGGAGGTGTTTTACTTTCAGAAATCGACATGAAAACAATGCAGTCAAAAAAGGTAAAAAATCTTGCGATAACAGGGGACCTATTTCATATTAATAGACCTTCCGGCGGGTTTTCCCTCCAATTATGTTGGACAACAGGGTATGTGGCAGCGTCTTTTTTGGTTGATAAACTAAAGAAGTAATTTAAAGTGATTTTAGTTGTCACAAAAAGACACTTGTTTTGTTATCTATAGTGTCGAGAGAAATTATTTTTTACTCACAGGTAGAATCATATTTTTTTCTTCAGTTGCTATTAAATTACTTATTATACTTATGAAAAAACCATTACTTACCATGTTGGCATTAGGGGCGCTTTTTGGAAGTGTCTCAGTATTTGCTGATAATGACGTTATCATACCTTCATCTCCAGTTCTAACAATAGTTTCTCCTGTTAAAGAAAAAGAAGAGTCTTCAGTATGGAAAAAAGCTTTTAGAGTGAAGTATATTGGAGACAATCTTATCAAAGAGCGTATCAATGCCCTAACTTCAAATATGAAAGTTGTTGCAGGAGACAAATCTCTTACGACTGAACAAAAAACCGCACTTACTACAATTTTGACAACTAACATTAATGGTCTCACCACACTCCGTGCGACACTTGCATCAAGTACAGATGCAACGACAACAAAAGCACTGGTGAGTTCAATTTTTAGCAACTTTAGAATTTATGGAATTGTTATTCCACAGGTACGAATTGAAAAGCGTATTTATGATTTGCAAAATCATTCAACAAAACTTTCGGATATATTTTTGAGTATTCAGAAAAAAATTAATGATGCAAAAGTGAAAGGAAATGACGTCACTGTATGGCAAAAGAGTCTTGATGACGCTAAGGTCCTCGTGGCAAATGATATGAACACGCTTACCAATCTTTTTACAAAAGTAGCTCTTCTTAAACCTGCTGACTATGGTACAACAAGTAAAGCTGTTATCGAATCAGCTAACAAAGACTTACGATTAGTACTAGAAGACTTCAATACTATTAAGAAAAATGCTCATCGACCAAGTGGTATGAATAGTTCTTCAAAGAAAATTAATGGTGACGAATCTTCGGAACATATGTCCTCACCACTTTCTGGAACTTCGTGGATATGGGTTTCTTCAACAGTTAATGGAAGTGTGGCTGCCTCCCCAGCAGGAGGAAAGTTTGTGGTATCGTTTGGTAAAGAAAACCGAGTACATAGTACAACTGACTGTAATAGTATAGGAGGAAGATACACAGTAGGAGTAAATGGTGTAGTATCATTTGGTCCATTTATGTCGACAATGATGCATTGTGAAGGCTCACATCAGTTACGGTATTCACAGGCTCTTAGTAAGACAAGTTCATATACAATTAATGGAACTAGTCTTACACTCACGAACGCGTCTGGAACAATGTTGTTTACGAAGAAGTAAAGAAGATAAAGAGGAAGAACAAAGACGGGTCACGGATCATAGTGACCCGTCTTTGTCTTTTGGTCTACTTTGTATTAATGAGCAATTGTATAAGCACACACAGACGATGCGCCGTGAGCAAGGAGAGCCCTTCTTGCCTCAGAAAGAGTCGCTCCTGTTGTTGTTACATCGTCAATGAGGATAATATTCATGCCAGCGACTGATCCTGCTACAACGAAGACATTTTTCTGATTTTGAAAGCGTTCTTTTCGAGATGAAATTATGGCTTGCCTTTTTTTTGAAACAAGGGGATTTCGTAGTAACGTACTATTTGTTATTGGTAAAGAAATTTCTTCACTAATGCATTTTGCCAGCACTTCGCTATGGTTATGACCACGGACATATTTTCGAAGTGCTGGCATTGGTATTGGAATAAGGGTATAGGATTCATACTTTTCCATGAAAGTAATTTCCTGTGCAAGTTTCTTTGCAAGAGGAATAATAAGATCTTTTCGGTGATAATATTTTATTGCATGAATTATTTTCTTTATTCGAGGATCTTTAAAAGAATAGATATTCGTGATGAAAGGAGATGGTGTGGTGATTGCCGGTGAGAGTAAACTGAGACATTCTTTGCAAAGAGCGTCTCTATCATTTCCTTTTTTACAAATAAAACAGTAAGGAGGAAAGAATAATAATGTAATCAGCTTAGTATATTCTAAAAATATTTTCATAATCATCCACATACCTAAGTAAGTGTATAGAGAAAAAATAAAGAAAGATAGTATATACTGGTGGAGTATGTTTCACCTTTTTAGTAAAGACGAATTAGCACAAGCGATTGGATTGGATATTGGAACTTCTGCCGTGAAAGTCGTGCAACTTCGAAGAGAAAAAAATAAGATAATTCTAGATACGTATGGTGAGGTAGCACTTGGCCCGTATGCTGGCTTAAAAATTGGCCAAGGTGTACATCTTGGCGAAGAAAAGTTACTCGAAGCAATCAAGGATCTTTTTAAGGACGCAAAAGTAACTGCACGAGACACGGTAGTTGCAATTGATCCTTCAGGGGGGTATGTTTCGTTGGTGCATGTGCCAAAGGTGGAAGATGAACAGTTACGTACAATGATGCCCCTTGAGGCGAGAAAATACATTCCTGTGCCACTCACTGATGTGCAAATGGATTGGTGGCATGTTCCAGATACGGTTAAATTTAGTAATGATAAAAAATTGACGAGTGTTGTGTTGGCTGCGGTGAATAACTCCACACTCATCGCATACGACAGTCTTGTAAAAAAATTAGATCTCAGAAATGTTGAATACGAAATACACGGCTACAGTCTTCTTCGTAGCTCACCCCCACATACTCATAACATGGTGATGTATGTTGATATTGGCGCACAGAGTACGACGCTTTCTCTTGTGTATCAAGGGATTGTGCTTGATATGCATGTGATTACACGAGGTTCACAAGATGGCACCATGCAACTTTCTCGAGCTCTCTCCGTTACTCTTGATACCGCAGAAGAATCAAAAAGAGTTTTTGGGTATAAGGGGGATGATGCTAATCCGTACCTTAAAGATATTCTTGAACTTTCAAGTTATCCACTTTTTGGGGAGGTCGCAAGACTATCCCTAATGTACGAAAGAAAGTATAATCAAACTATAGAAGGAATAATTTTAACAGGCGGTGGTGCACGTATTCCAGGCATGCTTACAACGTACAGTAAGACAGTGCATATTGCAGGAAGAATTGTAACACCGTTTGAGCAAGTGATCGTACCAGAATTTTTAACCGAAATGATGGAGCGTATCGGTCCGTCATATGCTGTAGCTCTTGGCTGCGCACTTAAAAAATTAATCTCTTAATTAACAACTACCTCATTATGGCATTCTCATTTACTCCAGGACAAATAGTACCACAAGGAAGTCAGTCACAAACTGGGGCAGGAGGGAGTGCTGTGCCTCAAGTTTCTGGCCCGCCATCAGACTCACCATTTCTTTTCATTCGAGAAAAAGGACAACAGTTTTCAGTAATGGCAGGGGTACAGATTGTGCTAGCTGTTGTGGCTGTACTCTCTATAATAGTTTCTCTAACTCTTTTTTCATATAGTGTATATCTTAAAAGTCAGATTGCTGATAAGAAAGCTGAAATAGAATTAAAAGAAAATGGTTTTGCTGATTATCCATATGAAGACATGAAGAGGCTATCTAATCGTATGGCAACACTCGATAAACTTTTGCAAAAATATATTTCTCCACGATCACCACTTAAATTTCTTGAAAATGTAGTTGAAAATCAGGTTACGTTTGATGAGTTTAAATTATCTAGAGAAAGAAATGACTTGTACACTGTTGTTTTTTCAGTTGTTACTTCTAATTATAAAACTTTAGTACAACAATTAGATGCTCTTAAACTTACTGAATACCATAAAGTTATTTCAAACCCACAGTTAAATGGATTAGCAGATAGTGGTACCACTATAAAAATAATCGTAACAACACCAGTTTTCGTTCAAGGTAAATTACCTGACGAAGTAGTTTTTTTTACTAATGATACAAAAACTGCTAGTACTACAGCAGTAGTGTCGTCAACTACCACTGCCACAAGTGCTTTATTGAAGAAGGACGTAACACCATAATGCTCATAGATATTATATGTCACCAAAATTATTAAACATTCTTCTCGTTATGATTCCGTTAGTATTATATTATGGTTTTTTTGATCCGTTGTATACGGGTAATCCAGGGTTTGTCTGGACTCCCGAAAGTAGTATCAGACAACTTCAATCGTCAAATGTTCAGTATGCAAATAGTCTCGTCCTTGTTTCTGATGTAGATCAACGAGTAAAAAAAATTAATCAAGATTATAAGTTAGTATCTTCAACAACAACGAGTAAGGTGGAGTTAATGTTGCCTGATAGTATAGACCCAATTAAACTTAGAAATGAAGTTATTGCTATCGCAGATAAGGCTGAGATTTCAATAAATGGGCTTACTGTTAACACTGATGATATAAAATCAAATTCAAATGTTGGGGCGTATATAATTTCATTTACTGTTAAAGCTAGGTATCCATCGATTAAAAAACTATTAGAAGAATACGAAAAAAATAAAAGGTTCTTTACTATTGATAGTTTAGCAATTAGGCAACAAGATACAAAAAATCTTTCTCCTGAAGAAGTTTCACGTCTCGACAAAGAAGCAATACAAGCAACGGTAAGATTTAACGTGTACTATCTCAAAAAATAATATGCAAATTAGCCTCTCAAAATTTTCAATGTTTCTTGCTGGCTTAGTTTCACTTGGTTGTATTGTGGGTGTTGGGTATCTTCTATTTACCATTTTTTTTACTGGTCCAGTAGCTGACCAAGCTCCAGTTCTTACTTTAGCAAATGTTAGAGATTTTGGTCCAAAGTTACAAAAAGCATCAGCAATTTTAGTTGATCCAACTTCAAAAATAGCATTAAACAAAAATAAAGATCTTCAGTTTCTCATTTCCCCACTTTTTTTGTCGTTTACTGAAAATCCGGTTCAGATTGAACTAAGTAAGTCTCGTGGACGACCTGATCCTTTTGTCCCGTATGTTGCTCCTTGACCTCTTTGTTAGTCAAAATAAATTAACAGAAATCGAAGCTAAAGAAATCGATGCAAGTATTTCTTCATCTGAAGGGGTGCTTGTTGATGATTTACTTACTAAAAAAAATATTACAAGCGATGAGATAACTGAGGTGCGCAGCACCCTTCACGGCCTCCCTATCTACCATGGCGACATTGGAGATAACAAAGAGCTTACAAAATATGTTAATATTGTTCAGTCAAAACAGTTCCTCGCAATTCCTCTTGAAATAAAAGATGAAGTACTTCTCGTTGGTGTTGTCGATCCTGAACATGGGAATGTGCTTTCGAGTCTTCAATTTCTTTTTGGTGCAGATCATCAGGCGTACAAAGTATACCTCATAACGTATGATGCTTTTAAGAAGCATTTCGGCATTACCTCACCGGAAGACCTTGAGGAAAAAGCAAGTGTTACTGATCAGGTTGACAATGAAGTGCTGTCTTATGTTGCAAAAGAAGATGATAAGTTAGATGACGATACTGAAGATGGAGAGATAGATCTTGAAAATACGAGTGGACTTTTAGATAAAAACTTATCTAAACTACCTATTCCAGAAATTTTTAGTACAGTTTTGCGATACGCTATTGATAACACAGCGTCTGATATTCACATAGAACATATCGGACTTTCCGTACGTGTTCGTGTGCGTATGGACGGGCGACTTGAACAAATTGCAGCGCTGCCATCTAAGTTACACCCGATGCTAATTGCTCGTGTGAAAATTCTTTGTGCGATGAAGCTTGACGAAAAACGAAAACCTCAAGATGGACGTTTTAGTACAAAATTCGGAGACAGAAAGATCGACTATCGCGTGAGTTCATTTCCTGGCTATTATGGAGAAAAGATCGTAATTCGTATTTTGGATAGCATTAAAGGAGTAAAACTTCTTAACGATCTTGGGTTTTCAACACTTCAGATGTCACAGATCCGTGAAGCACTCGGTGCACCATACGGTATGGTACTTATTTCAGGACCAACTGGATCTGGAAAGACAACAACACTGTATTCGATGTTAAATGAAATTGATCGAGACCATAAGAATGTAGTATCTCTTGAAGACCCTGTGGAATATAACGTAGGTGGGATGAATCAGTCACAGGTATTCCCAGATATCGGATATACGTTCGCGTCAGGACTTCGTTCGATACTTCGTCAAGATCCGGATGTAATCATGGTGGGAGAAATTCGAGATGGAGAAACAGCCCAGCTCGCTATTCAGGCGGCGCTCACAGGTCACTTGGTATTTTCGACAATTCACACCAACACAGCAATTGGTGTAGTAACACGACTCCTTGATATGGGTATCGAGTCCTATCTTATCGCCCCAGTTCTTATTGCAGCGCTTGGGCAACGACTCACACGTCGTATTGCAGAAGATTGTGGAGAAAAAATGGAAATGACACCGTCGCTTAAAGCAATGGTAGAGAAGCAGTTTGCAAGTCTCCCTGAAGAATATAAAGCAGAATTCCAAATCGAAAGGCCTCTCTATGAAGCAAAACCAAGTACTCAGTTCCCAACAGGAATGAAGGGGCGAGTGCCAGTGTTTGAAGTGCTTTCTATCACTGATGAAATTGAAGAAGCAATTTTGCGAAATAAAGGTGAAGAAGCTATACGAGAAATCGCACGAAAAAATGGAATGCTTTCAATTAAAGAAGATGCGATGATTAAATGTATGGGAGGACTTGTACCCTTTATTGATTTGGCAGAATTGTAAAAGAAAGATAACAGATAATCAGACTACAGACATCAGACTAAAGTTTATATATCTTGTGTTAGTCTACAATGTGTTAGTTCGATGTCTGTAGTCTTTTTCGGTTCTAGAGTTATACAATTGTACTTCTTTACTTGCTTGGTATACTTCTTCGTATGAGGAAGTTTAAAGTAGCTTGTTCTTTTGAACAACCTACAACCTACAACCTACAACCTACTCTATGAACTACGAAACAGAACTTGATGATATTATTATGACACTTGTCAAAGAGGCTGGTTCTGATATTCACTTTACAGTTGGTCACCCTCCAATTCTTCGTATTAATCGTGAGATGATACCCCTTACAAGAAAACCAGAGATGACAGCAGAGCACACTCTTGGGTTTCTCCACCAAATGATTGAAGAAAAACTGCTTACTAACTTTGTTGTAACACAAGAGTTAGATTTTTCGTACGAGCACAGAAACGAATATCGTTTACGTGGAAATGCGTCATTTCAAAAAGGGGTTATTTCAGTAGCTCTTCGTCTTATTCCTAAAGTAAAATCTCTCGTTGAGCTTGGTCTTCCTGATCAACTTGCTCATATTTCACGTGAACGACAAGGCTTTTTCTTAGTTGTTGGATCTGTTGGACAAGGAAAGTCTACAACACTCGCTGCAATGGTTCAGCAGATTAACACAGAATCAAAACGCCACGTTCTCACGATTGAAAATCCTGTCGAATTTAATTTTGAACAAGAAAAATCACTTATTGAACAACGTGAAGTTGGTATCGATACTGCAAGTTTTTCATCGGCTCTTATACGCTCACTTCGCCAAGATGTTGATGTTATTATGATTGGTGAAATGAGTGATAGAGATACTATGCAAACAGCGGTCACCGCAGCTGAGACGGGTCACCTTGTTCTTGCGACACTGCATAGCAACTCAGCTTCTCAGACAATTGATCGCATTATTGACTCATTTCCTGGAGATCAGCAAAATCAGATACGTCTTCAATTGGCGTCTTCATTAATCGGTGTACTTTCACAACGTCTTATTCCAACAATTGCAGGGGGCCTTGTCCCTGTTTTTGAGTTACTTCTAAACACTGGGGCGGTTTCAAATATTATTCGCGAAAATCGTACGAATGAAATTGACAATATTATTGAGACTGGCTCAAAAGACGGTATGATTGACCTCGATAGATATTTGGCAGACCTTGTGAGAAAAGGTATTGTTACGCGAGATATCGCGTACACGTATGCTCGTCGACGGCAGTTGTTTGATAGAATGCTATAAAATATGTTATTTCACTATTCATGGCTCAATGATAACGGTAACAAAGAGGAAGCGGATATCGAAGCGACATCGCTTGATAATGCTATTGTTATTGTACAAAGTAAAGGTCTTAAAACTATCCTCGAAGTAAAAGAAAAGAACGATAAAGAGAATAATGTCCTAGGGGCAATCAAGCAGTCAAAATTTTTTAAACAAGGAATAAAACCAAAAGACGTTGTTCTTTTTTCTCGTCAAGTCGCAACGCTTTTTGAGGCTGGAGTTTCTGCACTTCGTGCATTTCGTCTTCTCGCACAAGAAAATGAAAATAAAACTCTTCAGGAGCAAATTTTGGCTGTGGCTGATGATATCGAGTCTGGTATTTCACTTTCAGATGCACTTTCAAAACGTCCAGAACTATTCTCTAACTTCTATGTGAATATGGTAAAAGCAGGAGAGGAAAGTGGAAAGTTAAATGAAGTATTCCTTTACTTGGCAGATTATCTTGATAGAAGTTACGAGCTTTCACAAAAGATTAAAAAAGCACTTAGTTATCCAAGTTTCGTTATTGGGACATTCTTTGCGATTATGATTGGTATGCTCACGTTTGTTGTTCCAAAAATGGCAAAGATGTTTGCAGAAGAAGGAGCAACGCTGCCTCTTGTAACGAGAATAGTACTTTTTATTTCAGATATGTTCGTAAAGTATGGGCCAATTACATTCCCTATAATAGCTATGGGAGTATTTATGTTTATTAAATGGAAAAATACAGAAGAAGGAGGATATAAGGTTGATGAATTTACCATGAAAGTTCCTGTGTTTAAGGATGTTATTCAGAAGATTTTTTTGCAACACTTGGCGGATAACATGAATACGATGCTTTCAAACGGTGTGCCAATTGTAAAATCACTGGATATCACAACGTCAATCCTTGAAAACAGAGTGTATAAGCAGTTAATGGGAAGAGTGTCACTTAAGGTTCAGTCTGGAAAATCTTTTTCAAAAGCTCTTTATGAAGAGCCACTTGTTCCGAATATTCTTGTGCAGATGGTACACATCGGTGAAGAGACGGGAGAACTTTCCTATATTCTCAAAAATCTTGCAACGTTTTATCGTCGTGAACTTGATACGGCTATTGACAGTATGATTGGTCTTATTGAGCCTGCCATGATTGTGAGCCTTGGTGTCGGTGTTGGAGTACTTGTGTCTGCTATCTTGCTTCCGATGTACTCGTTGTCAGATGCCATTAAATAGCAACTCTTAGCCTTTAGCTATAAGCTCTTAGCTTTAAACGTAAAATCAACGTGCATAGCACTTCAGCGATAATTGACCCTCTAGGAGGGAGTAAACTTTATCTCTAAAGGCTAAAGGCTAAAGGCTAAAGGCTCTTCTACTTATCCACATGAATTTATTAGGTTCCTTGTTTTTTGAAACCATATAGGTATATACTCAATACTATCTACAAAAGATAGAAAAAATTATGTCAAACAAATTTACAAAAACAAGTTTCCGTGGATTCACCCTTATTGAACTCCTTGTGGTTATCGCAATTATTGGGTTGCTTTCAACTATTATTGCTGCCCCAATTCAAAGTGCCCGAAAGAAGGCTCGAGATGCAAAGAAGATCGCCGAACTTAAGAGTACTGAGCTTGCTCTTGAACAGTATGCTGAATCAAACCAAGCAACATATCCTAGTACTCTAACAGCACTATCACCACAGTTTATGCCACTCCTTTCTGGATTTGCTGCTTCCACTACTTCTTCTGCTCGTGATGCATTTGCATATGCAGTGTACACAGCACTCGCTACTGGAGGTGCGTCTTCAACCTTTGCATACCATTTAGGTGTTAAGTTAGAAGTATATGGACCAGCACTTGAAACTGATCGTGACTGTATCTTCGGTGCACTCGCTAATGCGCTCCTAACTCCTCGTTGTGCCGTGTATAATGGGAATTCTCTATTCTCTGTTCTTGTTTTAAATGGATCTCAATTAGTAGTGGGTGTAGCAGCTTCTCCAACTCCTCAGTTTACTCCAGCTATGAATCCTGCTTATGTTAACGGTGGTGGGTATGGAGGACAAGATTTTGAGGCTATAGCTTCTACTACTAATGCTACAAATAATCTTACAGAAGATCCTAAAAGTACTTGTACTGTGTCAACAGATTGTGTGTTTGATGTAACATCACAGCAGTAATAAGCTAACCTTGATTTGTTTATTGTGTTGTCTATCTTAGCTTTCATTTACGGTGCATCAATTGGAAGTTTTGTGCAGGTTGTTGCCTCACGACTTCATGTCGCACCAATTATGAAAGGGCGTAGTAAGTGCCTCTCCTGCGGAGAGGCACTTCGCGCATCTGACCTTATCCCTGTTATTTCATACTTTCTTCTGAAAGGAAAGTGTAGGTACTGTAAAAGTAAGTATGGAGTATCTGCTATTGTTATTGAAGTGTTATTTGGAGTAACGTTCCTCTCCTTGTATATATGTGTACTCGTTGGTCAACCAACACTCCTTATGGCGTTGATGTGGCTTGTATACTACACATTATTATTTGGGGTTCTTGGAGTTATGGCTCTTTATGATAAAGCACATTCGTACATCCCTTTTTCCTTCTTGTCAGCATTTTTAGCACTTTGTGCGGTTATGTTTGGAAGAAGAATGTTTAATGATTTCAGTTTCATAACAGTGTTATCCCCAGTATTTGTAGCCACACCATTTTTCCTTATTTGGCTTATTTCAAAAGGAAAAGGGCTTGGTTTCGGAGATGTAATTATTTTCTTTGGAGTAGGAGCTTTCTTTGGTTCATTGCAAGGATTTGCAGTGCTTATGATTTCTGTTTGGATGGGAGCAATATACGGTCTTTATTTTAAGTACATTGTCCACAAAAAAAATAAAGGAGTAACTCCAATTCCATTTGTACCGTTTATTGTGCTTGCTTTTCTCTTGGTGTTGTTCACAGGTATTGATGTGTTTTCTTTAAACTTTTAATTTAGATAGGACCTACGCACTTGGTGACCTTCTCGAACCAGTAGGTGCGTGTCCTGGACATAAGTCGAAACCCTTATTTCTTCGTCAACGTACTAAAAGTACGTTTCCTTAGAAATAAGGGTCTCTTCGCGAATCTCATCCAAGTGCGTAGGTCCTATTAAAGTGGAAGCATTATTGTAAAATTAATTTTACAAAAGTTAGAAATAATCTTGAAGTTTCTTACTGTCATCTTCTTTACACTGTGCACAGGTAGTAATTATTTTCCAAAAATTATTCCCGTTCTAGTGGTATGATGTGTATATGTTCGTACGGAAACTTTTTTCGTGGAAAAATAGAAGGAGAGGTTTTACACTCGTTGAGCTTCTCGTGAGCATGGGTGTTATGGCCGCTATTCTTGGAATCACAATGTCAGGTGGTCCACAATCAATTTCTAGAATTTCTTTGGCAGATAATACCTATCAAGTTGAACTTTTACTGCGAGAAGCACAACTTCAAGGAAGTTCTATTAATTCACTTAATAATACTTTTGGCGGTGCGGGCCTTTATTTTAATCTTGCGACATCGACTAAGACGCTTAAATTTAGAGATAGAGCAATAGTTTCTACTGACCCATCCAAAGCAATTAGTGTTGGCGATGGCTTGTACTCAGATTCTCCAATTGATGAGAAAGATTCATTTTTGATAACTACAAATCAAAACGTTATCGGAAAATTATGTGTCGCAACTACATCCCCGTCGGTATTCTTTTGTAACACACTCAATACTCCCGCTATTAAAACTCTTACAGTTTCATTTAGTCGCCCAAAGCAAACTGCGCATATTTATATTAATAATTCAACAAGTACTGATTTTGCGGCAGCGTGTATACAGTTTGACGCACGTAGATCTCCAGAACATGGTTATGTTAAATCATTGTATGTTTATAAATCAGGAATGATTACTAAGAAAGCAAAAATTTGTGAATAATTTTATGAAATTTTTTAATCATATTAGAATAGAAGAAATATCAAAAGGATTTACCTTGGTGGAATTACTTGTCGTTCTTGGTCTTTTTTCAGGTATTGCGACTCTTTCTCTCGGGGCACTTTTTAACGCCCAGTCTGTTAATGCACGACTTCAGGAAACACAGGCGATTCTGGATAATATCAATCTTTCTTCTCAGACAATAACTCGTGATATCCGTTTTGGGTCTGACTTCTACTGTACGCAGTCACTCCCTGCCCCTGCTCTTATTCCAACAGTGAGGAAAAATTGTGTCTTTGGAACTACTCCAGGATCAGTTCTTATTTTTAGAGCATCAGACGCAGAGAATGAACTTGATCGTGTTGCATATTATGTTGTTAATGGTGTACTTTATAAAAATATTTATCAATATCTTGCGACAACAACAGTGCTCCAAATGACCTCAGATGACGTAAACGTGTCATCTATCACTTTTAATGTCAGCGGTGCACAAACATCAACTGGAGTAAATGATGAATTAAATGCAATTGATTACCAACAGCCACTAATTAGAATTCTTATTTCTGGGGTTACTCGTCCTGCAAAAGCAAGTACCCCACCAGCATCATTTGACATGGAGACATCAGTATCCCCACGTGAGATCGATAATCAATAATATATTACCACTCTATGAAAATTTTTTATAAAAAAATTAAAGGATTCACCCTAATTGAAACGCTCGCCTCAATTGCAGTGCTTTCTCTGGTAATTATAGGACCTCTCTCAGTAACCATTAGCTCATCTGCGTATGCACGAAATACAAAAGATACAATTGTTGCAACATATCTTGCAGAAGAAGCGGTGGAACTTTTACAAAATCAATATGACTCAATGTATGTCTATTGTAGAAAGAATGCTTCTTCGACAGAAGTTGGGGGTCTCTGTGTTCCAAATTTACTCGAAACATCAACTAGTCAGACGGCGTGGAGACTATTTAAAGATAGACTATCTGGCTTAAGTGGTCAGCCAACATGCTATCTTCCAAAGAATTCTAACGGTACTGGTAGTTATCCAAATAATGCAATGGGTAATAGTGATGGTTGTTCATTTGATTATCTTCATATGCAGGCGAGTAGTACGGAAGTTCTCGAGAGAACTGTTTCATCATCAGTTGCATGTAAGTATTTAATTCCTGTTGCTACATCTACAGCAAGTACAGCAAGTCACATACCTGTACCTGGAACTGGATTTGTTACGTCTACTTCAACGAGCTATGTCTGTGCTGGGTTGCCTTTGCATATTGCATCAGGTCTAGTAGAGCCAAAACAATATATAAGATCTATCACGGTTGATCAACTGTCGACATTTGAGTTCACTCCTGCGAATGAGCAGTATAATGATGACCTTCGAATTAGTTCGAGTGTTCAATATAAGGGAGTGAATGGGGTATCTCACACTGTTAAGATTATTCGTTTTATGCACGCACGACCATAATTAATTATCATGAAAATAATTTTTAAAAAACATCAGCAGATTTTAGAGAGTAATTATACACGAGGTTTTGTTTTACCTTTTACAATGCTTATCTCTGTACTTGTTTTATTTATTACAACCGGAGCCCTTGCTCTTTTGTCTAAACAGCAATATTTTTCAACACTCTATAAAAAAACTCAAGCCGCGTATTATGCGGCGGACGACGCTATATCATGTGCAACGCTCATTGATGATACGTATGTTGCGGCGGATGGTCTCGGAATATTTCCATCAAGTGTAGGGACTCCAACGTACGTAGATGATGTCTTAAGCTACGTGAGCAGTAAACCAGGTGCTCTACTTATTACAAAAGCAGATATTAAATGTGGGCAGTCGTTAATATTTGTTGCGGGGGGTTCTCCCTTATTTGACCCAGAGTTTACAAGAGCTTCTGTTCCGTATGAGTATCACTTTATTAATCCTGTAACCAGTCTGGCTGATGTCGAACTAGGTCAAACATCTACGTATAATATGCAAATGGATCTTGGTCTTGATCCAAGTGATCTTACAAATATAAGACATCTATATCGTTGTGCAAAAGTAACTGTGAACAAGACTACGTCATTTCGTCAAATTATTGCACAAGGATACTCAACATGTGGGGGATCTAAATCAGTTGAACGAGCAGTTGTGAATACAGTAATTATACAGTAGCTTCTTAAGCCTGTATCTACAAGGCTTTTGTGGTATAATCATGCCATGCATAAAGATGCTTCATACAGAAAAATACAAAAACTCCGCACACTTCTTGAAGATCATCGAATCCTGTATCATGTACACGACTCCCCAGAAATTTCTGATGAAGTATATGATAGTTTAATGAGAGAGCTTGCTACACTTGAAGAAAAGTTTCCAGAGTTGGATTCATCTCTTTCACCAACAAAAAGAATTGGTGGACATGTTCTTCCAAAGTTTGAAAAAGTAATACACACGATTAAGCAATGGAGTTTTGATAACGTGTTTAATTTTGAAGAACTTCTTGCATGGGAAGAGCGCAATCTTTCACTTCTCAAAAAAAGTGAAATCAATTTATTTCCAAGTTACGTAACGGAGATGAAAATCGATGGTCTTAAAGTTATTCTCACGTACACAGATGGCGAGCTCACGTGCGCAGCCACTCGAGGAGACGGGTCAGTGGGGGAAGATATCACCGAAAATATCAAAACAGTAAAATCTATCCCGCTCACACTTTCTGAAAAAGTTTCTATCACCGTGATAGGAGAAGCATGGATGAAAAAAGAAGATCTTAAGCGCATTAATGTACTTCGAGAAAAAGAAGGACTGCCATTGTATGCCAATACTCGTAACTTAAGTGCAGGGACGTTGAGACAACTTGATCCAAAAATTGTAGCAACACGAAATATTAAAATTTTTGCGTATGATATTGAAAATGGAAATTATGTAACTCAAGAAGAAGAGTTAGAGGCACTTTTTTCATATGGATTTTTGGTTAATAGTGATAGAAAGGTTTGCAAGAACTTACATGAGGTGCAAAAATTTTATGAATCATGGGTGACAAAGAAAGATAAACAAGATTATGGGATAGATGGGTTAGTGATTAAAATTAACGAGCGTGAACTATGGGATACTCTTGGGTATACTGCAAAATCTCCACGAGGAGGTATTGCGTATAAATTCCCAGCAGAGAAGGTTGCCACACAATTACTTGCTATCACGTGCCAAGTTGGTCGCACAGGTGCCATCACTCCCGTTGCAGAACTTACCCCAGTCTTACTATCCGGATCAACAGTAGCGCGCGCCACATTACATAATGAAGAAGAGATTAGAAGGCTTGATGTACGTATCGGGGACACTGTGAGTCTCCGGAAAGCCGGAGATGTGATCCCAGAGATTTTTGATGTGTTTAAAGAATTGCGTCCAAAGAGTGCACAGCCATTTATAATGCCAGCTGTGTGTCCAGAATGTGGAAGCGTACTTGTCAAAGAATCATTAGGTAAAAGCTTTTCTTCAGCATGGTACTGTAAAAATGAAATATGCCCAGCGAAACATTTAGAAAGTCTTTCGCACTTTGTGAGTAAAAAAGGAATGAATATCGACGGTCTTGGAGAAAAAATTATTGAGACATTTCATGATGTTGGACTTATCACAGACGCTGCATCGATTTTTAGTCTAACAAAAGAAGACATAGCCCCACTGGAAGGTTTTGGAGAAAAGTCAGCTGAGAATATTATTATATCAATTGAAAATTCACGCACAGTTCCACTGCATCGCTTTATTTATTCACTTGGTATTCGTCATGTTGGGGAACAGACTGCAAAAGATATCGCAAAATATTTCCGCACCTTTGAGAGGTTGCAAGCTTCTACAGAAGAAGAGCTTTCACATGTGGAAGGAGTGGGGGAGAAAGTTGCCGCCGCGCTCGTTTTCTATTTTTCAACTTCTTCGAATATTCAGTTTCTTGTACGTCTTCTCCCTCATCTCACTGTTATTCACGAAGTAGCCATTCCAGATGGCAAACTTTTTAACAAGACGTTTGTGATCACGGGCACACTTCCAATACTTTCTCGTGACGATGCAAAGAAACTGATTGAAGATAATGGTGGTAAGGTATCAAACAGTGTCTCAAGCAGAACTTCATACCTTTTGGCAGGAGAAAATGCTGGAAGTAAATATGGTGATGCACAGAAATATGATGTTAAAATCATAGGAGAAGAAGAATTTAAAAATATGTTATAATTCTCATTATGTCATTCACAGAACTTGATCTTGACAACCTTTCAAAGCTCGCGCGTATTGATATTTTGCCCGATGAAAAGCAAAAGATGCTTGTAGATATGCAGGCGATTTTGGGCTATATTTCAGAAATTAATGAAGTAGAAGGGGAGCTTATGCGTGGAGAAGAAGACGTCATTAACGTAGTAAGAGAGGATGTTGTTACTCATGAGACTGGATCAAATACTGTCGTAATTCTAGAAGAAGCACCGAGTGTGAAAGATGGATATGTGAAGGTGGAACAAGTGCTCAAGTAGAAAGTAGAAAGTAGAAAGTAGAAGATAGTAGATACAAAATACAAATGCAAAAAACATTACGACAATTACATGAAGAGATAAAAAATGGAGTGCTCACCATCGAAGCTCTTGTTGAGGGTTGTAAAAAAACAATTAAAGAGAAAGATGGCGATGTTCATGCGATGCTGGGGATGTATTCTGATGCACTCGTTACTTCACAAATTGCGAAAGCAAAAGATATGTTTGCAAAAGGTACTGCAACCACACTCACCGGCATTCCGGTTGTCCTTAAAGATAATATTTTAGTGAAAGGTGAGGTTGCAACCGGAGGATCAAAAATTCTTGAGCACTATGTGGCAACCTATGATGCGACAGTAGTAAAAAAACTAAAAGAAGCAGGCGCAATTTTGCTCGGTCGAGCTAATATGGATGAATTTGCAATGGGAGGATCTACAGAAAACTCAGCATATGGTGAAACTAAGAATCCTCATGATCTCACTAAGGTTGCAGGAGGTTCATCTGGTGGATCATCAGCAGTTGTTGCATATGGTGGTGTGCCTGTATCACTTGGGTCTGATACCGGAGGGTCTATTCGACAACCAGCATCATTTTGTGGAATTGTGGGACTAAAGACAACTTACGGAGAAGTGTCTCGCTTTGGAGTGATGGCAATGGGAAGCTCATTTGATCAAATTGGTCCGTTTGGAAATACTGTAGAAGACGTAAGAGAAGTGTACAACGTAATTAAGGGGCATGACGTGATGGACGCTACTTCACTCCCTGAAGATGACAAAAGTAAGGAAAAAAGTGTCCTAAAAAAAGTAATAGGTGTCCCAGTATCATTTGTTAATCAGAAAGGAGTGAATGCTGAAGTTCTTGCTAATTTTAACGCTTCACTTGAGAAGTTTAAACAAGAAGGATACCTAATCAAAGATATTACTATTAGCCATCTAGAGAAAGCACTTTCTGTCTACTATGTGATCATGTTTGCAGAAGTATCCAGTAATCTCGCGCGTTACGATGGCATTCGCTATGGACTTTCTCATCCAGGGGAGACTAGTATCCGTAGCTATTTTGAATCTCGGACCGCGGGGTTTGGTCCTGAAGTTAGACGTCGTATTTTACTGGGCACCTATGTGCTTTCCTCTGGCTATTATGATGCATACTACAATAAAGCAAATCTCGTCCGAAATATACTAAAGAAAGAATTCGCAAAATCCTTTACAGATATTGACGTTATAGCAACTCCGACCTCCCCAATACCAGCATTTGCTCTTGGTGAAAAATCTCATGATCCGCTCTCTATGTACTTGGCAGATATTTTTACTGTGCCAGTAAACATTGTAGGAGTGCCTGCGATCTCTGTTCCGTCGGGAAAAACATCAACCGGTCTTCCACTTGGGATGCAATTCATTGCACCCCATAATCGTGAAGATCTGCTATTCACTTACGGGGAAGAATTAGAAAGGCTATACTAGAGATAGTTTCTAGTCTTTAGGTTGTGGGTTGTAGAAATGCAAAATCAAACAATGTGTATGTACTTCTATAACCTATAACCTACTCCCTATAATCTTGAGCTCATGTATTCCTTTTCAATCGATTATCTTTTTAATAGAGTGTACGATGTGTTGCTTTGGGTAAAATACACCTGGCTTTTTACAATTCTTAGAACTAATCCAGAGACTTACATTAAAGAAGTTGAATATAGGGATTGGGATGGTCTGCGTGACCGAGGATGGTTTGATGAGTACCTCACAAAATTACATGCCGCAGTACCAGAAGCCAGTGTAGGTCACTCTTTGTGGCAGCGCATGCTCGAATCTATGGGATTTAAACTTCGTGATAGTGACTATGATGGAATTCCTGATGTGTCAGATAGTAGTCCATATGATACAAATAATCTGACAACAGCTGAACTAAAAGAACGATACCAGAGTGACTATTCTTTCTTGGATCATGTTCGTGATATTTTCGGTATTGGACCAAAAGATAGTGATAAAGATGGTGTGCCAGATAGTTATGAAATAAAACATGGAATGAATCCACTTAGTCCTGATTCGGACAGGGATGGGGTCCTTGATGGTCAAGAGCTTGTACAAGGGACAGATCCAATTAATAGCGACACTGATGGAGACCTTGTGCTCGACGGTCGAGATGAGGCACCACTTAACAAAGATATCTCTTCTATTAGTAAGGACACTGATGGCGATGGAGTTAGTGATAAAATTGAAGGATATTTAGGGACTGATATCACAAAAAAAGATACTGATGGAGATAATATTCCTGATAACATGGATACCTATCCTCTTGATCCAGAAAATATTGGGCAGTTTTCACAAATAGACTTTTCAAAATCTTCTGAAGGACTACATCTATCAATACAAAACCCAGTACTTGGACTATTTGCTGATATGATTTCAATACTTGGAATTATTATTGCGTGTATTTTTGCATATGTTGTGATGCGATGGTTTATTGCATTCTTGGCAGGTATGACACATTACGAACATCACTTTCATCATGATGACCATACACGTAAGGGTCATGTTATTTATGATACAAAATCTGAAGCTAAAGCGTCACACACTACGCATAATCCTGAGATGCCAGGAGGTATCCCTGGTCTTCCTGTTGGTGATTTTATAGATGTGGTTGCACCCACCCTACAAGAAATGTATGACCATCCGAAGTTTGCGGTGATACAAGGATATATGAGTAGTCGGAGCGAAGCCTTGTGGAGGATTGGGATTATGGAAGCAGATAATGTGCTTCTCGAAGTGCTTGCTGAAAAAGGATATCAAGGTGAAGGTCTCGGGGAAAAGTTAAAAAATGCAAGCTTTAAGACAGTTGACCTCGCATGGGATGCACACAAGATGCGAAATAGAATAGCTCACGAAGGGTCTGATTTTCAATTGACAGAAAGAGAGGCGAAACGAGCATTTATGTTGTATGAATCAGTGCTCCGAGATTTGAAGGCGATTAGATGACATCTTGCCGCTTTTAGTCATCAGTCTTTAGCTACTCAAATAAAGAATAAGAAAGGGGACATCTACGATGTCCCCTTTCTTATTCTTTCATGTTATGAAGACTAGAATTGGTCCCAAAACTACTCACTTTACTCGAAGTAGTTTCGGGGCCCAGTATTCGATCTCTGGGAGTAAATGGCGCAGACCATTTACTTCCAGAGAGAAGAATACTAAAAGGAGCACTGATTGCAGTGCTCCTTTTAGTATTCTTGTTGCGGGGACAGGAATCGAACCTATGTCCCGAGGTTATGAGCCTCGTGAGTTACCTCTACTCTACCCCGCTATGTTGTTGTATGTAATTTTTTAACGAGTATTAACTAACCTCGGAGGTTATGAGAGCTATGAAGCTTCTTGTGAGTTACCTCTACTTTACCCCGCTATCTTTTTACTTTTGTATTGTTTCATCTTCATGAAGACGAAGATCAATTGGCTCTTCTCTTAAAAGTTATATTATAGTACCACAGATATTCTTATTTTACAATCTTTTATTTGATAAAACTATTATTTTATGATATAAATATCTGTATTCGTCGGCGTAGCTCAGTTGGTTAGAGCACATCACTCATAAAGATGAGGTCGGTGGTTCAATTCCACCCGCCGACACCATGGAAAAAACTAAAGTCGTACGACTTTAGTTTTTTTGCTAGTACGTTATTCCTGCCACTTTTTCGCAACATCCTCTTTTTCTTTCTTGGAAGCTTCAATAAAGCCGTTCTCGATATGCGCTTGCTTAAGAAGTGTACGTGTGTATCTGTGGTAAAAGAATAATGGACATAATGACGACTTAACTAGAGATATGGTGGTTGGGACATTCACCGCTTTGTCACCTTTGTTTTTATCCGTAAATGAGAACGAAAGTGCCACATTTTCGATATTGTAATTTTTGAATTGCCCTTTCATTTGTAGTTCTTCCAAACACCTAAACAGAGGATGAAGGCCATTTTCTTGTTGAGTGCTCGGAAGAGAAATCCTCATCTTGTTCTTTTGCTTCTCACTTCCAAATGAAAATGTTACAGCTTTTATCTTCCAAGTGAGTAATGGAGTACCTCTGTTTGTCTTTGAAAAATCAAATGACTCATCTTTAAAAGACGAGAGGTCAAATGATTCAATTTTCTCTTCGTACCCACAACCACAAACAATCCGCAAGAATGTATCTAGGAAAAGAAGTTTTTCATACTTTGAACCAGTGTATGAAATAAGTATTTCCTTATCTTTTGGAAGGTATACAATGCGGACTTCTTCAATTTTTTTCGTAGTCTTTGTTTTTTCTATGTCACCACTTACATTGTCTCGCTTAGCAGTGAGTATCGGGGCACCTTCAAATGTTGCGCTTACATAGAGTATTTCGTCTAGTATTTTTGATTCAGTGAAACATTCAGTCACGCGGTCTTCTTTATTAGCAAGGCGAGTAAATTCCTTCGTGAGCTCCGTTATTTTTAGCTCTGCTGTGATGAGATCAACTTCTTTGGCTTCGTAGAGCATGTAGTTTGGTTTGACATAGAAGGTGTGGAGAAAAACCACTTCATCAAACAAATCTTTATGGAAAAGATAGTAGTAAAGTACTCGATCGTGATCAGATGTACACTCGATATGTGTCTCATGCTTTTTTATCTTTTTTTCTTTAAGTAGTGAAGAAAAAAGTTCTGTTGCGTGAGTGGTAGAAATACTTGTAAGAAGTGCTAGTTCTTTTTGTATGTCAATCTTTTGTTCTGGCGAAAGTGAGTTATAAAAGTCATTTAAAATCGCAATAACATTTTTTCGCACCGTCTGCTCGGTGATCTCAAAAATCGCTATGATGTCGTGTCGCTTATAGAACTCAGTGATCAATTCGTGAGCATAGATTTTTTTGAAATAGTTTTTGGTGGAAAAGGAAGCCATATGAGTAGATGTTAGGTGTTAGATAAAAGCAAGTCAGTATAAACAATAGCAGTTAGTGTAGCATGTCTAAATAAAGTAAGGGTGTATAAAACCTGAATTAGTATTCTAACTGCACACCCTCTACTTCTTCCAAAATACCTCATAAGGAGTTTTAAACGTAAGACGTTTACGTTCTCGTGTATTTAATATACGAACAACATGTCGTAACTCTTTCTCAGTGATTAAATTAAAATCATATTTCTTTGGAAAATATTGTCGTAGTAATCCATTAGTATTTTCATTAGTTCCCCGTTCCCACGAATGATATGGATATGCAAAATATATTGTCATCTTAGATTTTTCCTCTAATGATTCCCAATCTGAAAACTCAGTACCGTTATCAAAGGTAATAGTTTTCTTGCTCTTCCTAGGGATACGTCTAAAATGTTTAAATGTAAGTGTCGTCACTAGTTCTGCATTCATACGAGGAAGAAGAAATGCTATGAGGTATCCAGTTCTTCTGTCTACATAGGTCACAATACGTACCCGCTTGTCTTTACCAAGTACCGTATCTCCCTCAAAGTCACCAATACGTCCACGCCTGTCTACAACAGCAGGTCTTTCGTCAATGCGTCGTTTCTTCTTTAGTTCTCGTTCCTTTTCCTTAATCTTCGTACCACGCCTTCTTCGATACTTACCTTTCTGTGAACGTAAATACAGCTTTAAATGTGGTGCTCGTTCTTGTATATATCTGTAGATAGTACTAGCAGCCAGCACTTGTTTTCTTTTCTTAAGTATCCCCGATATCTGTTCAGGGGATTTATGAAGTTTTAACTCTTTTGTAACAAACCTAAGAAGAACTCCTTTGAGCATACGAATACTATCCATAGCATCAACTCTATCCATATGCTTTGTGCGACGTACTTCTTTCGCATTGTAGGTATCTTTTCCTCCATGTTTTCTTACATGTCTACTGACTGAACTCGCCTCCTTGTTAATAGTTCTTCCTATTTCACTAAAGTTGTATCCAGCTCGCAACATCTTTGCTATACAAGACCAATCTTCAGTACCGATGTGTGTGTATGGCATATACAGTAACACTACCTATTGCAAGAATGGTATAAAAGACCTGTGCGGTTAGCCTGCAAACTTTTGTGCGGTTAGAATGAGAATTCAGGAAAGCTTACTTGAAAGAAGCTGTATTTATGGTAGAATATATAAGTTAGAAAAATAAATATGCGGTCGTAGCTCAGCTGGTTAGAGCACTGCCCTGTCACGGCAGGGGTCGTGGGTTCAAATCCCATCGACCGCGCAATAAGTAAAATCCACCATTTTCCAAAATGGTGGATTTTACTTTTCGTGCAGAGATAGAAGCACAGCGTCTGCGCGCTGTACGCTTCGGATCTGAAGAGGGGTTGCAGAATTTTATCGAGGAGTTTACGACGAGAAGTTCTGTGAACACTTTTCTAAGAGATTGACCTAGTATTATAAAATTTAAATTTCTATATGGATAGGAAAGTGTTTGAAATATACTGGTATCTCAGGTTTGTGTGGTCTTAAAGTTAGTTCTTGTATATGATATAATTTATAACATATGAGAAAACTAAAAGAACAACCAACTCTGCATGAATGGAATACCTCGAAAGAAAACGACCGTAAAAATTTGTCTCAGGTAGTCCCAAGTGAATTTCTTTTGAACCAAAGTAAGTTTCTTCTGAATCAAGAAGCTGAGATTTCTCGTTTAGAAGAAATAGCTACCCTTGATCCTCTTACGGGACTTTTAAATCGCCGTGCTTGGGACGCCGAAATCAAAAAAACTGTAAATGACTTTAAACGATACGAAGAGAATAATCCTACTAAACAGTATGCTGTTCTTGCTTTAGATATTGATTTCTTTAAAACAATAAATGATCGTTTTGGTCATGATGGTGGAGATGTTGTTCTTGTGAAGTCATCAGAATTACTTAAGAAGCTTTTTCGCTCTACTGATGTTATTGCACGTTTTGGAGGCGAAGAGTTTTTTGTTTTAATTAAAGATGGTGATATTGAAAAATTTAAAGAGCGACTTTTTGCTCGCGAAACAGAAGATCCCGGCATTAGTTTTCAAATAGCATTAAAGGGCCAAAATGGGCTCGAGGAAATTTCGGTTTCTTTTAGTGGAGGACTGGCTCTTGTTATACCAACTACAGAAGGCGCTATTGAAGAAGCTAGACTGTTAGCGGATGATATGCTCTATAAAGCAAAGAAAAGTGGGCGTAATCATATTAAATTTCCAGACGGGGGAAAAGACGGGACTATTTAGTTATTTAATTCCGCAAACACCCTCCAGTTCTACTGGAGTGTGGTTAATTACGAAGTTTTTTATGGTTGTGGGCTGCTCATTTTTTAACTTTTTGATACAGTGATCCTTCATGTCTACCCACTCGAATACACACATAATCAGCACGCATACAAGTGACTTTGGGCAGAGATTCAAGAAGAATTTAGGTATTGAGTTACTGAATGCTAAGAACATTCTTGCCTTCATCATCATCTCTAGTATAGCGAGTATGGTGTTTATCCTTGAGTTCCCGAGGGTAAAGAAGGTGCTCGGCTTTGTTCTTCCTTTTTTTTATTTGCGAACAATACCCCGTGGCGTCAGCCCGGGGAGGTTCATTCGCATTTAAGACCTCGCAGCTCTGCTGCGAGGTCTCCGCTAAGGAAGGGTTTGGGGAACCAAAGGTTTCCCAACATGATTCTAGTGCGGAACACCTAGATACCCCGCCGATACAAAGCGGAGCTGTGAGGGAAGAGCTCTGCTCCGGGGAGCTTCATTCTGTACTTCGGCGGTAAGTACCTAACACTGCTCCCCGTGTATCTCGTAATTATTCTCACATGGATACCAAAAAAGTTGTCATATCCAGTTCTTGGTGTGAGTATTCTCCTTAGTCTTTTTATGATCTTCCTCGTGTGACTGCAATTTTTCTATTTTTTGGTATAATCCATTAGATAGTAACTTTGTATGAATTTTCAAGTGCTTCTTTTTTATAAATATGTAACCATTACTAATCCTTTAGAATTAAAGGCTTTTTACACATCCCTGTGCGAAAAGTACAATCTTCTAGGTCGTACAATTATTGCAGAAGAGGGGATTAATGCTACTGTTGAAGGATTATTTGAAGACACAGAAAACTTTGCCAAAGAATTACTTCTTGATTCACGATTTTGTGATATGCAAATAAAAAGAAGTAAAGGATATGGAATAACATTCCCAAAACTCCAGGTTAAAGTTAAGCAAGAAATAGTGGGCACTCGTTTCCCGAAAGAAGTTGACCCACGAATAAACACAGCACCACATTTGTCACCTGAAGAACTTCGCAGTTGGTACGAGAATGAAAAAGACTTTGTGGTAGTGGATATGCGTAACTCTTATGAGTATGAGTCAGGACATTTTAAAAATTCTATTGATCCTGGGATGGATGCGTCACGAGAGCTTCCTACATTAATTGAAAAAATAAAAAAAGAAACAAAAGATAAGACAGTGCTCACGGTGTGTACTGGAGGGGTGCGATGTGAAAAGATGTCTGAGTATCTGGTGCAGAGTGGCTTTAAAGATGTTTACCAGCTAGATGGAGGGATACACAGCTATATGGAGAAGTATCCAGGGAAGGATTTTCTCGGTACGTTATTTACATTTGATAATCGTCTTGTTATGGACTGGGGAGGTAATGATCGTGAAGTGATTGGCACATGTAAGAGATGTGGTGAAAAGAATGAGCAATATCAAAACTGCGCGAACGCGGAGTGCAATATGCTGTTCCTAATCTGTAATGACTGCATGTCAACGGAGGGTCCAGGATTTTGTAGTAAAAAATGTGAGCGTTCAACTGTGCGTGTTGTTAATAGAATAAGAGCTTCGTGAGCGACGAGCGAAGGAACGTCACTTTCGATTTTTAAGCGTAAAAATCGCGTCGAAGTGACCACACTTTGACGTAGAGCAGAAAATTAAATAGATATATAGAAAACTCATGAGCTCCGATCATCAAAACCTGTTACCACTTCTTGGAATATTCGACTCTGGTGTTGGAGGCTTTTCTGTAGCAAAAGAAGTAAGAAAAGTAACTAATGCAAATATTGTATATTACGGAGACTGCTCTCGTGCCCCGTATGGCAATCGTGAGGAGTCTGAGATTGTGTCATTTATTAAAGATGATATTAGATTTTTGCAAGATATGGACGTTACTCATTTTGTAAATGCATGTAACAGTATGTCTGTCTTCACCACAAACCAGGTACTCAAAGAGTCTAATCTGAAGCCAGATAATTATATAGATATGATTCGAGCATTTGATATCCATGCATTATTTACTCGTGATGCTATTGTGCTTATTATTGCAACAGCTGCAACGATTCATAGTGAAGCGTATCAAAAAGTCCTTACTAAAAAAGGGGTAGCGTTCTATACTTTTATATACGAAGACTTGGCATATGCTATCGAAAATAACGCGTCACGCAAAGAACTCCTTACTATTGTAGAAAAAAGTATTATATTTGCACAAAGTATTAAGGCAACACACATTGTGTATGGGTGCACGCATTACCCGCTTATTGGCATGTTGTTTGAAGAAATTAAAAACAAGATTTTGTGGCATGGGGAATTTATTGATCCTGCTATGTACGTTCTTGAAGAAGTGAAGAAATGGAATCTTAAAGGTCAGAGTTCTTTTGTGCCATATTCAAGTAAAGATACTCCCGCGTTTATTAGTAATGTTATAAAATTTCTTTAGGTTGTAGTTTTTTTAGAATGTGAATGTTATAGGTATTCATATTTACATAGGTTTCACCTATGTAAAATGAAGAGTAGATAAAATACATAGGTGAAACCTATGTATTTTTAATTTTAATGGTAGTATAGCTATATGAAATTCGAAGATAAAGTCGAACAGCTACGTATTAAGAAACATCAAGGAAGGGAAACAGAAGAGTTTCTTAGTGATGTGAAGAAAATGACAGAAGGGGAGGCATTTGAATATCTATTAGGAGAGGTCGATTTTTGTGGGGCAAAAATCGACCTCTCCTTACGCCCTATGATCCCACGTCCTGAGACTGCCCACTGGGTTGCGCAAGCAATTGAAGATCTTTTAAAGACTCGCCGAGAATTTGTGCTTCGTGTTCTTGATCTTTTTTCTGGATCTGGATGCGTTGGACTTGCCGTCGCAAAGAATATTCCAGAAGCAACAATAGACTTTATCGAGCTTGATCCGAAGCTTAAACCAGGTGTGGAAAATTCTATAATTAGGAATAATATCAAAAAGCTTCGCACACGAGTTCTCACGGGGGACACATGGGAAGGAGCAGGTGGAACCTATGACGCTATCTTTGCAGTTCCACCTTATATCCCGCCACAGATGAAAGATGAGGTGATGAAAGAGCTCGGCGCTGAAAATCCACTTTCATTTTTCGATAAAGAAGACGGTTACTATTATCACAAGCAAGTCTTGTCGAAGGCAAAAGACTTTCTAAAATCTGACGGTATCCTCTACCTAGAATTTGATATCACCCAACGAGAAAAAATAGAAGCTCTAGTTAAAGAACATGGTTTTACAGTCTATTCTTTTTTGAAAGATCCATATGGACATGAGTGCGCAATAAAGCTTGTAAAATAAAATTAAAACTAGTATGAGAATCCAGGTGAAAAATATTTGACTTTATCATAAAAATGTTCTATTATAAAACTATATAAGTTCTTTCAAAATAGTGGTCATAGCGATATGTATTTACTATGCAGGCCAACCCCAAGGCAAGACCTCGGGGGGTTGCAAGACCTTCATGAAAAAAAGAAACGGTGAACGGAGAATACATATCGCTGTGACTACTGGACGTTTGATCAAGTACACAGCAATTGAAAGGGTGACGCCATGACGAATCAGATCATGATCGCATCGCAGGAAATGAACGACGGTCAAATTGAAAACTTCGTGAGCAAATTGCGTGACGCACTTCGCAAGAACCGTCAGCATTTCAGCAAGGACTCCGCACAGCATGTATTGGGGGTTCCAAACATTGGAATGGAGCTTCTTGATCCAATCCGTGTTCACGCGGAGGTTTTTGGCAACATAGTTGTTCGTCAAGCAACGGTCAACCGCACTCGTTCACAGTATGAAGCGCTCGTTGCAACAGGCCGCAGTCTACATCTGAACAAGTCTGTAGTAAAAACCATACCGAGTGCAACTGGAGATATTGAAGCCATCTTCGTTAACTTCGGCCAAAATGTTGACTGTGACAAGCTGGACAATGAGCTCGCCACCCTCGGCTTTGAATTGATTGTCGACCCACAAGGGCTTGCTGCTATCAACGAGGCTGATCGTGCCTTTGCAGATGGTCACCCCAACGGCATTCAATGGAAAGACAGCAAAGGAAACTACTGCTACGTGGTCTTCAGTCGCTGGGGTACTGGGCCGAGTGTGTTCATGTACCGGCACGGCGACGGCTGGGGCGGTGCTTGGTGGTTCCCGTGCCGTCGCAAGGTGGCACTTTGAACTCACACACTTTGGACTTTTGGTTACTTTGACCTTAGTTCTTTAGGGCTATGCATCTTCTGTGCAGAGCCCTTTAATTTTGTATACTAGAAGACGAGAGTAGGTGAATACGTGGGCGATCAAGGTTTCCTACTACCGAAATCAGTATCCATACATCAAGAATATCTACGATCAAGGTTTTAGATAGAGTGGTGTATGCCGTCTACAGGTGTCTATATATAACCTGTAGGCTAGACACTTCAAAAATGAAGTTGACTTGGTATGTCTATTTAGGTGATTATGATCACGAATAAAATTCAATCTTTAGCATTACACTATAACTAAGTTTGACAAAAAAGCTATAGTTTGCTATTATGTGTCCATTATTTCCTTATGGATATCCATGTGTAATCAGGTCTAACAAGACGAATTATTTGATCACGCTCGGGCTAACCATACATCTGTCTTCACAGATAGAAGAGTCTTCATCGAAACGAAGTCGAGCGCAAATAATTTAACTAATCGGATTCATAAGGCATCTCGGATTTTAGATAAACAATTTTTTGGTGCATGAACATTTTTTTTGTTCATCTCTTATTTTTATATTGTTGCCCTCTAAAGTACCTCGTTTTTTCTTGTGTGTTCTACAAATAAATATATGTATACAATAACAACTGGTGGGTCATCATCTGACTCACGAACTGATTCTCTGTCACCATCTCGGTCACGATCTCCTTCATCTGAAGGATCTCGCGGTCGTTCTTATTCATCTCCTCGTGAAGGAGGGTATTCTTCTAAAGACGGAGGATCTCGCGGTGGGTATTCTTCTCGCTCCACATCTCGTGGCGGTTTTTCTCGCGGAGGAGGAGCATCATCCGCACCTCGTGCTTTTAATGCAAAGCGGAGTTTCAAGAAAGACTATATTGACGAGAATCTTTTTATTAATAAAGAAGCTGGCGTCACAGAAGTGGATCACTATGAGGCAAAGCATGCCTTTACTGACTTCGGTATCGCAGAAATGCTTTCCGCTAACTTAACTGCAAAGGGACTTGTCACCCCGTCTCCTATTCAAGATCAGTCAATCCCAGTTGTTCTCTCTGGTAAAGATGTGATTGGTATTGCGTCCACCGGAACTGGTAAGACTGCAGCATTCCTCATTCCTTTAATTAATAAACTTGTTGCTGATAACAACCATAAAATGATGGTACTTTGTCCAACACGTGAGCTTGCACAGCAAGTTGAGACTGAATTTGCCGCGTTTACTCGTGGTATGAAGCTCTTCTCTGTATCTTGTGTGGGAGGTGCACCAATCATGCGTCAGATCAAAGAGCTTGAACTCGGTGTGAACGCTGTTATTGGGACACCGGGACGTGTGAAGGATCTTATCGAGCGTGGCAAAATCAAGATGGAATACTTCGATAGTATTGTACTTGATGAAGCTGACCGAATGCTCGACATGGGATTTATCGACGACATGCGTTCTATATTAGGTGCTATGCCAAAGACAAAGCAAGGGCTATTCTTTTCTGCAACGTTTTCTCCTGAAATCAAGAGACTATGTACTGACTTCCTTAAGGATCCTATTACTGTTTCTGTAAAAACTCGTGATACAGCAGCATCTGTAATGCAAGATGTTATTCGTGTGAATACAGATGCAGAAAAAGTAGAAGCGCTTCACGAAATTCTCCTTAAACCAGAATACGGGAAGGTTCTTATTTTTCGAGAAATGAAGCGTCATGTAGATGGACTAGCAGATGAGCTCACCAAGCGTGGATTTAAAGCTCTCGCCCTCCACGGTGATATGCATAACCGTGAACGAGAAAGAGCTGTAAAAGCGCTCGAGGCTGGTAAGGTACAAGTGGTGATCGCAACTGATGTTGCGGCACGTGGACTAGATATTTCAGATATTTCTTTGGTAATTAACTATGATATTCCAAATAACTATGAGACGTATATTCACCGTATTGGACGAACAGGACGTGCTAAGAAGCTAGGACATGCTCTTACTTTTGTGCCAAAGGCACGCGAAACACGAGGAAGGTACTAGAGTTTAGTTACTGTAGACATAAAAAAGTAGCCACATTGTGGCCGCTTTTTTGTTTTCTTTTGCATCTTTTTAGTACATGCGATATAGTAGATATATACTTAGATAAACAGTATCGACTGTGTCGATTAAATTGTATTTTTGCATTTACTAAAGTCTAACCATTAAAACCTAATCACTAAATTTATATGTCATATCTACAAGAAGGAGCTTCAGTTCCACAAGTTACGTTTAAAACCCGTGTTCGCGACGAGTCAGTTGAAGGAGAAAATCCATTCCGTTGGCAAGACCTTACTACAGATGATGTTTTTAAAGGAAAGAATATTGTTATCTTTGCATTACCAGGAGCTTTTACACCAACATGTTCATCAACTCATGTACCAGGCTATGAAGCCCTCTATGATGAAATGAAGGCGCTCGGTGTGGATGAAGTCATCTGCCTTTCAGTTAACGATGCATTTGTTATGTTCCAGTGGAAGAAGAATCTGGGAATAAATAAAGTGTTTATGTTGCCAGATGGGAACACTGACTTCTCCCGCGCCATGGGAATGCTTGTTAAGAAAAACAACGTCGGCTTTGGTGATCGTTCATGGAGATACTCTATGCATGTTGTTGATGGAGTTATTAAGAAGATGTTCATCGAAGAGGGAATGGCTGACGAGTATGCAGCTGATCCATTTGAAGTTTCTGACGGAGACACAATGTTTGCATATCTTAAGACTGGTAATTAAAGATTAAATTATATACAACTATGTTTGAAATTACTGTCACGGCATATATTCGCCACCTTGGTAATTTGCGTGCGATATTAGAGAAAGCACATGTGTGGCAACTCGAAAAGAAAATTGGTGACGAGACTATCATGAATGCACGGCTTGCAATCGATCAGTTTCCTTTTGCATTCCAGGTGCAATCAGTAACTGTTGCCGCTAAAAATGGTGCAGGTGTGCTCTGTGGGGTTGAGTATCCTGTATTTCCAGATACCGAAAAAACTATTCCAGATCTGATTAAGAGAATCGAGACAACGATTACTTTCTTAGAGACACTCACACCCTTAATGGTAAAGAGTGATTTGGAGACAAAAGTTATCCCGATGGCGTGGATGCCAGGAAAAGGTGTTGATGGAAAGTTTTATACCGAGGTGTATACAGTTTCAAACTTCTACTTCCATTATGTAACTGCGTACTCTATCCTTCGCCACTACGGGCTAGATCTTGGGAAGGGAGATTATATGGGTGCTGTTGAATTCAAGGATGTAGTATAATTAACAGTATTCATGAAACAAGCGCTTAGCATAAAAGGATTAAATAAAACATACGACGGAGGTAAGGTTGCGCTTAAAGGAATTGACTTCTCAGTAGATGAGGGAGGATTTTTTGCGCTCCTTGGACCAAATGGGGCGGGAAAGTCAACACTCATTGGTATCTCGTGTGGACTTGTTACTAAGACAGAGGGGGAAGTGATTATTCAGGGACACAATATTGATACTGATGGAGATACTGCAAAGATTCATGTGGGTCTTGTTCCGCAAGAATTCAACTTCAGTATCTTTGAGACAGTTGAGAGTATTTTGTTTACTCAAGCTGGTTATTATGGAATCTCACGAAAAGAAGTTGCTCCACAAATAGAAATGCTTCTTAAAAAATTGGGCTTAGAAGAAAAAAGAAATGTAAAATCAAGGACACTTTCCGGTGGAATGAAAAGGCGCCTGATGATCGCACGCGCTCTTGTGCATAAACCAACATTACTATTTTTGGATGAGCCAACAGCAGGAGTGGATGTGGAGCTTCGATTAGAAATGTGGGAATTCTTGAAAGAGCTAAATGAAAGTGGGGTAACAATTATTCTCACGACGCACTATCTTGAAGAAGCAGAGAAACTTTGTAAAGACATTGCAATCATTAGTGGGGGAGAAATAAAGGTGAGAGGTACAACGGAGGAAGTGATGAATGGTCGCCCTCTTGAAGAAGTATATTTAGAAGCAACAAAGATGTAAAAGGTGGCAGGTGATAGGTTGTGGGTTATAGAAAATTACAATACAATCATTACAATATAATCATTATGCTTGTGAAGAAAAATAAGTTCGTCTAAACTTTTTTATAGAATTACAACCTACAACCTACAACCTACAACCTACAACCTACAACCTACAACCTACAACCTACAACCTACAACCTACAACCTACAACCTACAACCTA
>JAYWBQ010000002.1:0-8481 GCA_043781255.1 Minisyncoccota bacterium
GATGATAAACCAAAGATACTAGAAACTTCGGGTAGACAAATACTTACAGTCATATCCATGCTTGTGTGTATAGGAATAAATAAATTTCTATTAAGCACAAAAACAGGTAAGTCCTCAAATACTGATTACAAAAGAATATACTCAATTGCCTCAGAAATTCTAATTCCAACCAGCGAACTTAATGTAATAAAAATAAATAGTCTTTCTGATCTAACCAGTTGGGCACGTGTACTTAAAGTAACTCCAAGTATGCTTTTAATCTGTCTTGTAAATGCAGGTAAAATATCGAGAAAATTAGCAAACTCTTATCTTGAAAATCTGAGAGACGCTACAAAAGAAGTCAAACCAAAACGCAGACAAGCTTTACCTATTAATGGGTATAAAAAATACAACGGTGAAAGATTTTCAAAAGAAATAGTTAGTGCATATAAAAATAACAAGATAACCGAAGGAGAAACAAAAAATCTATTGTTTAGAAAAGGAAAAATGGATAATAATTTATTCCAAGAGTATCTTTCAAAATACTAATTATGAAATACTTATTAGACACAAACTCTCTATCAAAAAATATCATTAATAAAGCTTCAAAAAGAAGTGATGTGTTTATTATTCGAGATGTTTTAGATGAGTATGTCTACTCACCAGAAGAAGAAACAAAATTTAAAAGTACAGGTATTGATGTGATAAACCTTGAACAAAAACATTTTGAAAAATTAAGAGATGTTATGAAAAAACATGGTGATAATTTTTCTTTAATAAGACTTTACACAGGGAAAGGCACAGCTGATGTTTTAATTTTGGCTTATATACTAGCTGAAACTGAAGTACAATATACTCTTTTCCCTGAAGAATATACAATAGTCACCCAAGACGGGGAACTTATATCTGTAGCAAAGGAATACGGAATAAATTGTATAAATCAATTTTAATAACCCTGACTTTATACTTTTGCGTACAGCTTCTCTTGAAACTTGAAAAAGATTGAGCGAATCAAATCAATATCACCTAGTACATCTTTTGCGTCTTCTAGTGACTGATATTTATTGGTAAGAAGTATTGGTAGTTTCTCTTGATCTAATTCTTCTACTCCTGTTTCTACATACTTACTTAAAACAAACTGAATAAATTCCTTTTGTTTATCATTAAGAGATTCAAAAATAGTTTCTTGGGATGTTTCTACTCTCACTTCTCTAGGTATTGGTTTAATGTCACTATTAAATACATATTCTAGTACATCAAATAGATCACTGTTTTCAGCATCAATCAATTTCTGTAATGTAGTTAGTTCATCCTTTCCATAACCTGCATCATCCAGTTTTTCTAGTAAACTTTTCCTAGTTATTGGGTTACTCCATATCTCTCGTAACTCTTCTTCACTTTTAAAAAGACTAGGTAATGTTCCAAATAAGTTTTGTAAAAACTCTTCCACAGAAATAGGTTTACCGTCTGCACTCCAAAATGAAGTTGCTATCATGTGTTGTATTTCACGTTCCTTTCCGTCTCGTAACTTAATCTTAAGTTTCTTATTTGGTTCTGTTGGTGGTTCTGGCGGAAGTGGTGGTTCACCCTCTACTCCTTTTGGTGGCTTAGGTTCCGTAGGTTCGTCATCTACTGGACTGATTGGTTCACCATCCCATTCAGGGTCTGCAAAATGGTGATAGGCATCCACAAAGTCATAAATAGTAAAGAACTCCTTACCGTCAAATAAACGTGTTCCACGCCCTACAATCTGCTTAAATTCAATCATAGAGTTCACTGGTCGCATAAGAACTATATTGCGGATATTTCTAGCATCTACTCCAGTTGAGAGTTTCTGTGAGGTGGTTAGAATAGTTGGGATAGTTTTTTCGTTATCTTGGAACTCTCTCAAAAACTGTTCTCCTATTTCTCCGTCGTTTGCAGTCACACGAACACAGTAATTTGGGTCAGTACTTTTCTTATATTGATTAATCAAATCACGAACCGCCGCCGCATGGTCTTGAGTAGCACAAAAGACAATAGCTTTTTCATTTTGATTAGCTTCATCCATAAACACTTTTACACGTTTTTCCTCTCTGGCTTTGATCTCAATAATCTTATTAAAATCAGGTTCGGTGTAAAGTTTACCTTCTTCAATTTCTCCTTCTATAATTTGATCGTCACTTGTATAAATATAATCATCTAAAGTTGTCTTGATGCGTTTAACCTTAAAAGGTGTAAGGAATCCGTCATTTATTCCCTCCTTAAGAGAATAGATATACACTGGCTCACCAAAATATTTATATGTATCTACGTTATCATTACGTTTTGGTGTAGCAGTTAAACCTAACTGAACAGCAGGAGAAAAGTAATTGAGTATCCCTCTCCAGTTACTCTCGTCATTAGCACCTCCACGATGACACTCGTCTATAATAATAAAATCAAAATAATCAGGTGGATACTCACCAAAATATGGAGCAGGATTTCCCTCTGCATCTTTACCACTCATAAAGGTCTGGAATATCGTAAAGAAAATACTTCCGTTTGTAGGGACACTTCCTTTCTTACTTATCTCTTTTGGATTGATACGCACAAGTGCATCTTCTGGAAATGAGGAGAATGAGTTGTATGCTTGGTCAGCTAAGATGTTTCTATCAGCTAAAAATAGAATACGAGGGCGACGTGATCCATCACGTTTTAAATTCCATCTTGTCTGAAATAGTTTCCATGCTATCTGAAAAGCGATAGCTGTTTTACCTGTACCAGTAGCTAAGGTGAGCAAAATACGATCTTTATCATTTGCAACAGATTCAAGAACATTCTTTACTGCTATTTCTTGATAGTATCGCATTTGCCAAGAACCACTCTTATCTTCAAATGGAATAGAGCTAAACTTTTCTCTCCATTCATTTTGAATTGCAAAAGTTTTGTTCCAAAGTTCCTCAGGTGAGAGGTAGTCAGAAACTAACCCCTCAACACCTGTTTTCATACAGATACTATATATTTCTTTTCCGTTTGTAGAATACGTTGTTTCTATGTTTAATTTCTCTGCATACTGCTTGGCTTGTGCAACTCCTTCACCAACTCCTATTCCAGCACTCTTTGCCTCTACTACAGCCAATTTTATGCCTTTGTAGACCAGTAAATAATCAGCGGTAAGTAACTTTCCTCTTATTCCTCCAGTTTGGATTTTACCAGCAGTAATATTGTACTCACGGAGTATTTTAGAACCCTCAATAATACCCCAACCACAAGCTTTTAGCTTTGGATCAATTAGTTCCGCTCTTGTTTCAGCTTCGTTCATAATCTTGACATTATAGCACTTTTATAGTTCTCCGTTAAATGCTTTTTGAAGAATACCCTTCTTGAGTTCTTCTAAATCATTTAATTTTTCTCGGTAAATTGTTTCTAATCTTTTTGTTTCAGTAGAAAACACATCTAATTTTTTAACGATATTTTCTTGAACTTTTAAAGGGGGTAAGCTAAGTTTTATGTTTCGTACATCTGATAGGTTGACTCTTGGTCTTGTGGCTCCAGAAATATTAGAGGTCAGTTGAGCTACGGACAAATTAGTATTTAAGAAATATTCTAAAAATTTATAATTAACCACATTTAAATCAGGTCTTATTCTAACAATATCGGCGGTTATAATACCAGACTTAAAATGATTTGGGATTATACATGTTTTGCCTATTGGTATACCTAGTTTTGCAAGAGCAATATCTCCTGAAAGGAAGGAATGATACTTTAGTTCTTCTGCTTTTTCTTTGTTAATATATTTAATACTTTTATCAATAAAATAACCTTTCCCAATATTCTGTAATCTTAATATTGGAATACCTTTGTCTTTATAATCAGAAACTTTAAGGTTAGACCCAAATGGACCAGAAACAACAGCATCTTTTTTCTTACTCAATCCTCCTAATGTTCTATCTTCCCACCCATCACTTTTATCTGTAAATACATTTTGTAAATAGCTTTCAAAAAGTTCTTTAGCATTTTTTAGATTTTTTTCAGCGTTATCTTTTATCTTAGCTAGATTAGCAAATGCTTCATCTAAAATAGATACTATTTGTTGCTGCTCTTGAAGTGGAGGGAGTACGATTGGGTATTCCTTAATCATCGGCACAGTTAATTGAGGTATTGATGACCCGCTATGTTTAAAATCAATACTATCAATCACAAACTTTAAAAAAGCTAAGCTAACAAGGTCTACTCTAGGTATTACAACTATTAGTCGCACAACAGGATAGAAGGGTCCTTGTCTTATTTCTGAGTAGCCAATTGTACCTCTTGCTGAAATAGTTATACTTGGTTTTGTAACTCTTGCAACATTTGTATAACCATATAAACCTTTATTTTTCTCACCATTTGAAAAGATTGGAATACTAAAAATATCTGTTTTAATTTTAGATGTATTATTTTTATCTACATCACCGCCAGCAAAAAGCTCTTCACAAACATCTCCCAGTCTTTTTATTTCCCAGTTAGTTTTCATGTTTTTTTGATTCTAAAATTTCAACCTGTTTGTCAATTTCTTTTTCATGTAGCTTTACAGCGTCAGATTCAAAAAGTTCAGTTAGTTTAGAAACAGGTGTAACTATAGCTATCCCAACATTAACTTTTATATTATCAGGTGAATCTTCTGAAACTGAGTCTATCTCACCTAACTTCGAATCAAAATGACCATGAATAAGACCTAACAGGTGGTGTATGTGTTCTCCTTGAGCGTGTTTGACTTGACCTTCTAATTTTCTAACTTGACCTAAATTTACAAATACAGGCGAACCACTTAAACCACCAATTGACCTAGATTCGATCAGGTATGCTTCCATTAAGTAACTTTGTGTTTGAACTTTTTCTTCTGTGACCATCATTGCTATGTTACCAATACGGACTATTGGTAAGTTTCTTTTTACACCATGATGATGTTTAAAAAGACCTGTAATAAAAACCTCATCTCCGCAGTCTATTTCATTTGATTTAATAAAGGCGTCGCTTAAGAAAGAAGATTCTGGATAAAAAAGATGGTCTACATTTTCAGAAAATGCAAATGGTAATATAGAGATATCGACAGTTTCATCATAATGAGAAATCCATTTATCTATTGAAGTTGGTATTAAATCTACTCCGCCGTCTATCAAGTTTACTTTAATAAAAACCTTATCAATCCCCATAGCTTTGATACTTGAGATAACATGTTTTGCAGTTATAGCATAACAATAGTTACTACTTTGATTATCTCTAACAATAAAAAAACATGTCCCTGCATATCTACACGAATCATCAGCCATTTTATATTGTAAAAAAGCTACACATTTTTTTACTTTTTCATTTATTTTCATAATCTAAGTTAAGCTAATTAAAATTATTTTATATCAGCTTCAAGATGGAACTTAAAATAGTTTCACTCTCCTTATCTAGGACTTTCATTTCCTTCAAAATATCTTCTGGTGTTCGCAGAGTATCCTCCTCTTTTTTATTAGGATTCTTTACACTTAAATCAAAATTCTTCTGATCTATATCTTTAACATTTATACTCCAAGAGTTTTCACTCTCAGCTTTTGTTTTTTGAAGCTTAATAAAATCTTCTAAATCTTTTTCACTAAGTGAGTTTGTTTTACCTAAATTTCTATCTAAGTTAAGGTGGTAGAACCAAACCTTCTTTGTGGATGATCCTTTTTCAAAAAATAGTACGACTGTTTTTACCCCTGCACCTGTAAAAGTTCCTCCTGGCAAATCAAGTACTGTATGGAGATTACAATTTTCTAGTAACAATTTTCTTAAACTCACTGAAGCATTATCTGTATTACTAAGGAATGTATTTTTAATAACGACACCACCTTTGCCTCCCGCCTTTAATATTTTAATAAAGTGCTGTAAGAAAAGAGAAGCTGTTTCTCCTGTTTTAATTGGAAAATTCTGTTGTACTTCTGCTCGCTCTTTTCCACCAAACGGAGGATTAGCCAACACAATATTGTAACGATCTTTTTCTTGTATGTCTGCGAGATTTTCAGCAAGAGTGTTGGTGTGGATAATATTAGGAGCTTCTATACCATGCAAAATCATATTCATAGTACCAATGATATAAGCAAGAGATTTCTTTTCCTTTCCATAAAAAGTTTTCTTTTGAAGAATCTCCACATCTTTAGTTGTGAGGTTCTTGCTATTCTTTAGGTAATCAAATGCTTCACACAAAAATCCTGCACTTCCTACAGCACCATCATAGATAGTGTCACCAATTTTTGGGGCAACTACTTTAACAATAGTAGTAATGAGTGGTCGTGGAGTATAGTACTCACCACCGTTACGCCCAGCATTACCCATATTCTGTATCTTGGATTCATATAAATGGCTCATTTCGTGCTTTTCTGCATGGGTACGAAACCGAAGTTCATCTATGCGATTAATTACTTCACGTAAGTTATAACCACTGTGAATTCTGTTCTTTAGTTCAGAAAAAATCTCTCCAATCTTATATTCAATAGTATCTGGGCTTTCGGCACTTGTTTTAAATTTCTTAAGATATGGGAAAAGTTTGTGATCAACAAAATCTTTAAGATCATCTCCTGTTAATGCTTTATGGTGATCAAGTTTTCCTGTCTTGTCCTTTGGAGTAGCCCATGTAGTCCAGCTGTATTCAGGAGAAATAATATTAGTGTACTTTTTCCCTGCAAGCTCAGCCGCGGTTTTCTTATCTTTCTCTAAATCATCGAGATACTTCAAAAATAGCACCCAAGAGGTTTGTTCAACATAATCAAGCTCACTTCCGCATCCTGCATCTTTGTGTAAGATGTCGTCTATATTCTTAAAAGTTTGTTCAAACATAAATTTACTCATAATTATATCACTTTTAACTAGCTCGGACTAACTCAATTTCACTTATAGAAATCTTTTTATCTGATAACAAAATTTTAGATTTTAAACACCCCAACAACTCTCTTTTCTCTATATCCTTCCCATCTCTCAAAATATACTTCGCATAATTTCGTATATCCACATCTCCTACACTGGTACTATCCTTAACCCCTAAAACACCTATCTGGAAGCGTTTGAATCTATTAACCTCATCTTTTATCTTCTCTTTCATTCCTATCTCGTCTAGGTCAATTTTATCGAATACGTCTTCTAGCTGTTTAATGAGATCATCTTCATTTAAGTATCCACTTTTACAATTCCTATCCCTCACCTTATTACAACCATAATAGACATATCTATGAATATTTCCATTCTTTTGTTTCTTCAACTTTTCATCAGCACATACTCCAGATCCACATAAACCACAGGTCATTAATCTAGTAAAAGCAAATTCTTTACTTCCAAATTCTGTTTTTGTGATTTGTCTTGTTATCTGAGCTTGAACAATGTCAAAGAGTTCTTTTGTAATCAGTGGCTCATGTGATCCTTTATACCAGTTGCCACTCTTTTTAGGATATTCAAATTCTCCATAATAGAAAGTATTTCTTAAGAGTATATGTATCGTACTTAGCGTAAGACCTTTATTACTACTTACTGATCTAAAATTAAGATCAAACTTTAGCCAATGATAGACTTTTCTACCACTCCACTTTTCATAAGCAACTTTCTCAAACATTTGTTTCATTATATGACCTCTTTCTGGGTCAATATATGTCTGACATTTTCTATCTATTCTTTTTTCTTTTAGATATCCAGTAGGAGCAGGTGCTGGCCATAGACCCATTTCTACTCTAGTCTTTAAACCTCTCTTAACATTGATACTTTTATTATCGTTTTCTAACTTTGCCTGAGAACAGAGAATCATTAGCAAAAACTTTTCATTTGGAGAATTAGAAAATGTTTGTCCATAAGTTCGTATTTGAAGAAGTAACTTTTGATCCATTAAATCCACCAAGGAACCAAGATCGCCTGCATTTCTACTTAATCTATCTGGTGCCCATGTAAGAACTCCGTTATATCTACCATTATGGATATCTTGCAGAATTTCTTTGAATATTGGTCTTTGCCCTGATTCTTTTGCTGAATGAGATTCTCTTCGAATATCTACTATTTCTAGATTTTCTTTTTCCGCTAAAGAAAGCATTTCTTTAATTTGAGAATCTATAGATAATATTTGGCGTTCCTCTGACTCACTACTTTTTCTCGAATAAAGTACGTACTTAATTTTTGTTGTTGGAATAATAACCATATCGCCTATTAGTCCAAATGTTTCTTGTTGTTGCATATATATATATTAATGACAGAGATCACTAGTCTTGCTAAGTCTATGCAGAACTAAAAAAGACGATACTGTGAGAGATTTATTTGTCAATAAAAATGCCTTAGCAAAAGACCTTTTTTGCGATATAATCAATAGATTAATACAAGTTGTATTAAGAAGAAAAATTCAGTAGTAACCTAACCCTTATATAAAAATATAAGGCATGGTTAAAAATCCCGTCCAAAGTAAAGAACCCCTAGTCAGGGTTCACTTTGGACGGTCATACTTGGAAACGAGTATGTGTATACATTACGGTGTATACAGAACTTGGCTGGGGGCTTTTT
>JAYWBQ010000003.1:0-8258 GCA_043781255.1 Minisyncoccota bacterium
CATCATTCCACATGAGCGCTTGACGAGCTTCCTTAAGAGAAAGTTCGACATAGCCATTCTTGTTCTCACGAAGCACAATCTTTGCAGATATTGTGTCTCCAATATTGATACGCTTGATAACATCACGCGCATTCATGAACTCGATACCATAAATAATACCTGTTCCTGCAATACCAAGGTCGACATAGAGTGCTGATTTTTCAATTGCAACAATAGTACCTTCTGTAATTTCTTCTTCTTTAAAAATAATCGCATCGACTGCATAGCTAGCAATTTCTTGCGCTATTTTTTCTGGTTTGATTGTTGTTGTCATAAAAATTAAAATCCCACACGCAACGTGGGGAAGTTCCACTGCGGTCTGGTTTCTGATGTTTCGTTAATCTCTAAGCGGATCAAGTACTCTTTCAGGGTTACGCCAGAACGGTATCTATTAAATAGAATATCTTTAATACTACAATAAATTAATTGGAATAGCAAATGTAAGGGAGAGTAAATGCTGAGTAAAGAATAAAGAAAGAAGGGAAGTGTCGAGAGTCAAGAAGTAAACAGAAGTAAACAGGTTTTAAGAATGAAAAAACCGCGCTCGACATTGCTGTCGTGCGCGGTTCGTGAGGAATAGACTTTTTCGTAATGTTACTTCTCGGCTTAAGGATTGCTACACTTGTAACTACACGCTGTATATTTCAAGTCACAAACCCTTGCTAGTATGCATAAGCCAAATCATCTCAGTGTAGGGTGTTCCTCCGTTGTTGTGGAGTTGTCGCGGTCAGCCAGTGATCTGGCGAGGACTCATTTCAAACCAAGTTTTTGGTGCGAAGATTATCACAGTACCAAGGATAGCAACCAAAATGGCACCAGTTCCGAACACCAAGCTCTCGTTCGAGGTACCACCTTTTGCGATGGTCCAGAAGAAGCCGGTCATAAGTAGGGATATGCTGGCAAAGAGTAACTTTCCCTGCCAGACTTTTTGGTTGGTTTGCTGGAAGATTCGGAAGATAATGCACAAACTCATTATCACGCCGCCGATTATTGTCATCGCTATTTGGGGAAGGAAACGATCGTTTGGGTTTTCTGTATATACCGCGTACAAGGTGTACAAGCTACCGGCACTCAAAATAGACAAGAACACTTTAAAAGCTGTGAAGAGATATTTTTTCATGAGAACTCCTTAAGTTTGGAAGGAACAGTATTGACGAATTGTCAATCCTATTGTATATTATAGCAGAGAGAGAGACTTGTCAAGAGTATAAAAGTACTTGTTTTATAAAGGTTTTCACTATATAAGTTGTGTAGAAAGTAAAATCCGCTTTAATACCTAAAAAAGGTTTAAAGCGGATTATTAACATCAAGGATGTTGTCAAAGATTTATGTGGAAACGCTTTTGGTTGGCGGCTGCGATGGTTTCTTTCTTATGCTACTATAAATATTTGTAATGCATTTTTCAGAAATAACCGCTAAAATAAGCGCTAATTGATTAGAGGGTGGATTTCCGGTAATCACGATATCGAGACTTTCGTTGGCAGTAGCGATAATGATTGGGGTAAAAATCGGGAGGCTACTTTTCTTAATTAATGGACTAAGATACGAATTTGCTTCGATATCATTCCATTTTTTGGCATCTCCTATTTTTCTACTTGAGAGGTAGGGTTCTATGGCTTGCTTTTGTGCTCCCATACAGATTTCTTGGACGGGACTGATGACAATGATCTCAACCCCTTGTTTCTTTTGCGCATATGCAGAAAGACCAAAGCATGAAAGGAGGAGAAAGAGAACAAATGTAGAGAGATTTGCAAAAATAACTGCGATGGGTCTCATGGCTATTTCCTTTTTAAAAATTGTCGATAGTGCTACCATCAAGTATGCTACAGGACTTTATATTTTTATGCAATTATAATCAATAATTTTGAGAGTTTTAAAAAGAAAAAACCGTAGCGACTCGCGTCGGATACGGTTTTTGTGATGATTCCCTTTTTTCCGAAATTAATTCGGTCGGGTCGAGGATATCCTCAAGCGGCTCATCTGAAGTGATAGGGCGTTTTTCCTATCCGTCGGGCCTCTTTGCTAGGTTGAATGCCTAGCCAACTCATCGATGGTAAGTCATGTGCAGATCTCTCCATTGGTTAAGGTTAAAATTGTGCGGATACAGCTCTGGTTTTCCCAGAGCCATTTCTACGCAGGCGGCGATCTTTGTGGATGTCATTCAGAGGGAGACGTCCCTTTGGCATTTCTTTCGGGTCCAGTTTTGCCAGATAGAGATGTCCTCGCTGTATGTAAGTGCAGTGATATGCGTCCACTGTCTTTTGAACAGCTTCATCACGAGCAGAACCTTGGTAGGTTATAGCTTCATCGCATGGCCCGTACATCATTTCCAGGTAGCGGGCCGTGTTGCACTCATCGTTAGATATGTTGTTTTTTGGACGGCGCTGGAAGTTATTTTTCTTAGGCACCACTTTTTTGTGTGATCAGCTGGAAAAATTTCCTTACCAACCAATCTGTTGAGTGTCAAACGAAAGACATTCGTTATCGGAGGGTTCTCTTCAGAAACCAAAATAACGAGACCTTGTTTGCTTTGAAGTGCAGTCATTTTTTCTCCTGGGTTTAAATGTACTACTTACAAAATTGTGTAAGTTGCCTACTTTATATTGTACACGAAATACATGTTTTGTCAAGACTCGCCTAAAACCCTGTAATAATGGTACTATTACAGTCATGATTATCACACACTTTGGACGGGAACACTTTAAATTACAAGTAGGCGACTTAACGGTTGCTATTAACCCAGTTTCTAAGGACGGGAAGGGGAAAGTTACAAAATATGGTGCTGATATCACACTCATCACTACGAACCATCCTGATTACAATGGTGGGGAACAGACAGAACTAGGGGCAAAGGTACCATTTATTATTCGTGGGGCTGGAGAATACGAAGTGCGAGATATTTTTATCAAAGGATTTTCTACAGTAACGAAGTTACAGGAAGGAAAAACAGAAAAGGAATATCAGAATACAAGTTACGTATTCACTATCGATGGTATTCGTGTAACATTCCTAGGAGCGCTTTCTATCATGCTTCTTCCAGAACATAAAGAAATTATTGACGAGACCGATGTGCTTTTTGTTCCAGTTGGTGAAGATGGATTCTTACTTAATCCATATGATGCGTATAAGCTCTCAGTATCTCTTGAACCAAAGCTTGTTATTCCAATGGATTATAATGAGCAGTCACTTCCAATCTTCTTGAAAGAAGCAGGGAATGAAAAGGTTAACCCTCTAGAGAAACTGACAATTAAGAAGAAGGATATTGAGGGTAAATTAGGCGAAGTTGTTCTCTTCCACGAGCTCTAGCTTAAAAAATTACTTCATCTATATTGTATACTGTGCATACGTATGTTCATGAAGTGGTATAAAAAATATTCAAGTCTGACGCAATGGATTGCTGTATTAAAACGGCAACCAGTTCATATGCAGCATGTGTATGCTGTTTTGTTTGCAGGAAGTCTCACCTTTTTTTTAGCGGTGGTTATTTTATATTTTGATTATGGTTTTTGGCGTGATACATATTCGAGAAATGATGACCTTGTGGCAGTAGAAAACAAAACTGCGACGACTTCAAAATTAGAAACACAATCTCCTCAGGCACTCATTGGAAGTTTTATGGAAGAGGCTGCTGTTCGTTTTAGATCTCTTAATATGAGTAAAGAGAATCTTTTAGATGGGAAAGAAATGTATACAAAAGAGGGTACTTCGACTGAAAGTGAGGGGATAGGGGGGTAGTGAAGAGAAGCTGGTGCCTATTTTCTAACCTCCCCATCTATGCTATACTAAGACACACTATTTAGTCTCATCTTCCATGGCAAAAAAGACATCACCACAAAGAGAATCATCAGTTCCAGAAATTCCTCGAACAGGCCTACAATTAGTTACCATCGGAGAGGAAATGCGCACTGCATATCTAGACTACGCGATGAGTGTTATTACTTCTCGCGCGTTACCTGATGCGCGTGATGGTTTGAAGCCAGTGCATCGTCGCATCCTTTTTGCAATGAATAACATGGGCCTTACTCCAGGGGCAAAGTTTCGAAAGTCTGCAACAATTGTTGGAGACGTGCTCGGTAACTATCACCCACATGGTGATGCGTCAGTGTACGATGCGATGGTAAAGAGTGCCCAGGATTTCTCATATAGATATCCGCTTGTCATGGGGCAAGGAAACTTTGGTTCAATTGATGGTGATGGAGCAGCTGCATACCGTTATACCGAAGCGAAGATGTCAAAAATTTCTATGGAAATGATGCGCGATATTGAAAAGGACACTGTCCAGATGGAACTTAATTACGACGGTACAAAAAAAGAACCGCGTGTCCTTCCTACTGCAGTGCCCAGTCTTCTTTTAAATGGAACTCTCGGTATCGCGGTTGGTATGGCAACGAACATTCCACCACACAATCTTCGTGAAGTGATCGACGCCACTGTGCATTTGATTGATAATCCTCACGCTACAACTGAAGACCTCTGTGAACACGTAAAAGGGCCCGATTTTCCAGTTGGTGGTATTGCGTTCGGTCAGGCTGATATTCGCCAAGCATACGCAACAGGTAGAGGTGGTGTGGTGGTACGAGGGGAGGCAGAAATTTTTGAAACAAAAAATGGCCAATTTCAGATTATCATTACATCTATCCCATTTCGTGTTGTAAAAAGTAATTTGATTGAAAATATTGCTGACCTTGTGCGTGACAAAAAAATAGAAGGTATCAAAGGACTTCGTGATGAATCAACAAAAGATATTCGTGTGGTTATCGACCTCAAGAGTGGAGTTCAACCACAGAAGGTTCTTAACTATTTATACAAGCACACAGAACTCGAGAGTGCCTTCCATTATAACGTGGTGGCACTTGTTGATGGTATTCCACAGACGCTTGGCCTTAAGGGTGCTCTCGAAGCATTCGTTGGTCACCGAAAAGAAGTGGTACGTCGTCGTACTGAATATGACCTTAAACGTGCACTTGAAAAAGAGCATATCTTACTTGGTCTTAAAAAAGCACTGGATCACATCGATGAAATCATCAAAACCATTCGTGCTGCAAAAGATACACCGGAGGCTCATGCTCAATTGATAAAGAAGTGGAAGTTCTCGTCTATTCAAGCTACTGCAATTTTGGAAATGAAGTTACAACGTCTCGCGGGATTAGAGCGAAAGAAGATAGAGGATGACTTAAAGGCAGTGCAAATGTTCATTCTAGAACTAGAAGCAATTCTTAAATCAGAGAAGAAAATGCTGTCTATTATTAAAGGCGAGCTTGAGGATATTAAAGAAAAGTATGGTGATGATCGTCGCACAAAGATCATGAAGCATAAGGCAAAGGAATTTAATCCCGAAGATTTGATTGCGGATCGTGAAGAAGTGCTCGTCTATACGTCTGGTGGCTATGTAAAGCGAACAGATCCAGACGAATTTAAAACACAGAAGCGTGGCGGAGTAGGGGTGGTGGATTTAAATACCAAAGAAGAAGATTTCGTGATCATGTCGCTCACGACATCCACTCATAACGACATGCTCTTTTTTACTGATAAAGGAAAAGCATATCAGATAAAAATGTACGATCTTCCAGAAGGAAAACGTGCAACGCGTGGTAAGAGTATTATGAACTTCCTTCAACTTACTGATGGTGAGAAGGTGACAAGTATTCTTCCAATGCCTAAGGATATGAAGCAAGCAAAAGGAAAAGAAAATGATGGAGTTTCGCTTATGATGATTACTAAAGATGGCACGGTTAAGAAATGTTCTGCGGAGAGCTTTAAGGATGTGCGTCGAAATGGATTGATTGCTATAAAGTTGGAAGAAAAAGATGAACTTCTTGCAACGCTCTTTGTACGCGACGAAGATAGTGTCATTCTTACAACGCAAAATGGTCAGTCAATTAGATTCAGCCATACTGACGTGCGTGAGATGGGTCGTACTGCAGCAGGGGTGATCGGTATGAAGTTAGACAAAGGGGATGTGATTGTAGCCGCTGATAAAATTCCTAGTGGAACTAAAGGAGCAGAGCTTCTCATTATGACAGGTAATGGCTACGGAAAGAAGACAAAACTTTCTGAGTATAAAGTGCAGAAGCGTGGTGGTAGTGGTATTAAGACGGTGAAAGTAACCGAAAAGACAGGGAAGCTGATGGTAGCGCGTGTAGTAACAAAAGAGACAGAGGAGTTGCTCGCAGTGTCCAAAGATTCACAAGTGATTCGAACGGAGCTTACGTCTATTCCAACGCTTGGACGAGATACGCAAGGGGTGCGTATCATGAAGCTGCGTGACGGTGACTCACTTGCTAGTTTTAATTTACTCTAACAGAATTTAAAATCTACCTCATGTGTTTTGTTACGGATCCTAGGTTGCTCGCCAACGTAGTAGTAACTATGTTTCCTCTCAAACATCTCTTTCCTCAGATCTAAAGCAAAACTGATCATATAGAAGCAAAGCTACTCACATTGAGTAAAGGATGACTCTTTTTGTGAAAATAATCCACCCGAGGTAAAATCTCGGTTTGTACAGCTCTACGTGATTTTAGAAGATATGCGTGCTAGTATAGTGAAATGAAAATTGCAATTCTTGATAATCTCCGTTCCGTCCATAATGTTGGTTCTATTTTTAGAACATGTAATGCTGTCGGAATAGAAAAGATATATCTGTGTGGCACAACACCAACACCTCTTGATAACAAAGGGCTACGAAGAAAAGATTTTGCAAAAGTGGCACTCGGAGCTGAAGATACACTTCTGTGGGAGTACTGTGAGAGCACGGCTGAGTGTGTCAAAAAATTAAAGGTGGAAGGTTGCTATATCCTTGCTCTCGAACAAGATGAGAATTCTGCTGACTATAAAACTGTAGATATTTCAGGTAAAAAAGATGTTGCTCTTATCGTTGGTCACGAAGTGGATGGTATCACAAAAGATGTGCTTGAACTGTCAGATAATACTCTAGAAATACCGATGCTTGGCACCAAAGAATCATTAAACGTAACTATTGCATTTGGTATCGCAATATATCGTATCTTAGGTGTCTAAGAGTAACTACTATACATAACTATGGATACTATCTATCTAAAAAATTATATTGTCATAGCAAAGCATGGCTACTACAAAGAAGAACATGCCAAAGCGCAGCGATTTGTTGTGAGTGTTTCTGCTTCATGTAATATTAAGGGTGCAGGAGAACATGATGATCTTAAAGAGACACTTAACTATGAGTTCATTAGAAAGTCAGTTCATGATATTTTGATGCAAAGTCCTCATGATTTGATTGAGTCGCTTGCTGAAGAGGTTGCTGCTACAATCCTTACTCATCCAAAAGTGTTTTCAGTTGAGGTAGATATTTCTAAGCCGGACGTATGGAATGACTGTGTGCCAGGAGTCGTAATTGTGAGAAAGTCTATATAAACTAAGCTCTCTCTTTTCTTTTGTTTGGTGAGATGTTGATAAAAGTTGCTCAATATAGTGGTATACTTATAGAATATGATAATTTTTAGAGATCGTATTTTTTTGAGATTAAGTCTCGTTTGGGTGCTTTGTATTGCAAGCCTCTTTATTTTTCAAGGGTCTTTTATCTCTACTCCTAAGTTGTCAGCTAATCCACATACGTTAAGTACTATCTATGATAGTTCTTTAAATTACCTCGTGCTATTCTTTGAATCTTCTGAAGATTTCCTTGTAGAGTCAGTTAAGAGCATAAAAAATTACGCAATTGAAACGTCTTTCTTTTCTTACATACTTCTATTGGCGGTAGCCACTGTTTGGAAAATGGTCTTAGTTACAGGAGTAGCTGAAAGAAAGGTCTCTCTTGACAGTTTGTGGCAAAAAACCACCACGACACTTTAATTTTTTTAGGAAGAAAAGTACTATTTCACTGTGTTGTTGGACATATTTATTTTGTGTCTACAGCATAATGAAATAGTGTGGTGGCATTATATTACTAGCATTAGTATCGCGATACAGTTAACTTATATATTTATGAATTTCAAAAAAACACTTATCACTGCTACTGTCATGAGTGTCCTTTTAGGAGGAATTGCTGTGTATGCTGAGACTGAAACTCATGCAACAAATGGCGCTGCTGCTGTAGTCTCATCTTCGTCTGTAAAGATGCATGAGGGGACAGGGTTAACAGATATCAAGAAAGCTGAGATGAAAAAAGCTCATGAAGCAAAGAGAGCTGAAATGGAGGCTAAGAAAGCTGAGATGAAAAAAGCTCATGAAGCAAAGAGAGCTGA
>JAYWBQ010000004.1:0-50336 GCA_043781255.1 Minisyncoccota bacterium
GCCCCCACGCGCCCGCTTCTCCAAAAGTTCTTCCACAACTGCCGGGATCTCAACAACTTGTTGGGCAACTTCCTGTAAGCCAAGGCCAAGCAAGTCACTTATAGCAATAAGCGTGACATACCTGTCAACTTCAGTTATGGTTTCATCCTTCATTAATTTCCAGATTGTAGAAATTACTTCGGGTGTTGCTAAATCATCTTGAAGTGCACTATGTGCAGCATGAACATATGATGCGATCACATGACCGCTTGTGGTTTTGTGGTGAAGTACATAGTTCGCTAGACGATGATACGCAACAGATGCTGCATCGAGCGCCTCATACGAAAAGCTTAGTTCTTTTCTGTAATGCGCAGTGAGTAGAAAGTAACGGTAGGCCAATGGATCATAATGCTCATCTCGTAACTTTGAGAGTGTCATAAATTCCCCGTTTGATTTTGACATCTTACCTGTCGTGTCTAGAAGGTGATTGTTGTGCATCCAATAATTGACATATGGCATCCCTGTAGCACACTCACTCTGTGCTATTTCGTTAGTGTGATGTACCGGGATATGCTCGATACCGCCTGTGTGAACATCAAAGTGTACGCCAAGATATTTCATGGACATTGCAGAACATTCAATGTGCCAGCCTGGGAATCCTGTTCCCCATTTACTTTCCCACTCCATTTGCCGTTGTTCATTTTTAGGTGAGAACTTCCAGAGAGCGAAGTCAGTAATGTTTTTCTTCTCTGTATTTTCTTCTACACGCGCCCCACTTTGTAAACCCTCTACATCAAGATGAGCAAAATCTGGGTATGCTTTGAATTTCGAGGTGTCAAAATATATTCCATCAGTTGTTCTATAAGTATAGTCTTTCATTTCAAGAGCCTCGATAAGTGCAATTTGTTCTTTGATATTGTCGCTTGCACGAGGAAAAGTATATGCGTCAAGAGGTATGTTGAGCATTTCCAAATCTTGAAAATATGCATCGGTGTATTGTTTTGCAATTTCCCACACGTTTTTGCCCTCACGCTTAGCTCCTTTGTCCATTTTGTCTTCACCGGTATCTTGGTCATCAACAATATGTCCAACATCTGTGATGTTAATAACATGCTGTACATCATAACCATATGAGATGAACATTCTTCGTAATGTGTCAGCAAAAACAGCGGCACGCATATTCCCAAGATGCTGGTAGTGATATACAGTTGGCCCGCAAGAATAAATACCCACATGACCTTCTTTTTCTGGAGTAAAGTCTTCTAGTTTCCTTGATTTTGTATTATAAAGTCGAATATGGGCATCCATAAAAGTATTCCCTTTATTCTATCATACATGCCGTGTATACTGGTTTTTATATGTCTACGATATTAAATTACTACAAACAACACGGTTCATCTTCTTCAAAATATTTTACAAAAAGCTTTACAGTTAAAAGTATAGTTGTGGGCTCATTTATTTTTACTATTTTTGCCATTGGCTTTCTTTTGGGAGGTGCAATGAATAACAGCGCACAAGCAGAAACTGTTCTTGGTGGTATTGGACTTGATACACCACTTTTTACTTCTGTGAAGCAAAGTATTGATAATAAATTTGTTTTTTGGAAATCTTCTTCTACGCTTCCGACAACAAAAGAACTTGAGTACGGGATGATACGAGGGTATGTGGAGAGTTATAAGGACCCGTACACAGTCTTTTTCCCACCAGTTGAAGCAAAAAACTTTGCAGAGACAGTGAAGGGGTCATTTGGTGGTGTTGGTATGACAGTTGGCATGAAGGATGGGCATATCGTTGTGATCGCCCCTCTCAAAGATTCTCCTTCTATGAAAGCAGGAATTAAAGCAGGGGATATTATTACTGCGGTGGATGGGAAGAATATGCTCGGCAAAAATTCCGAAGAAGCGGTGTCACTTATTCGTGGTGAACTCAATACACCTGTTACTATTACCGTGCTTCATGTTGATGCGAGGGTAACCACTGATATTAAGATCATTCGAAAGGAAATTAAGATTCCAACACTTGATACTGAGAAAAAAGACGGTGTTTTTATTATTAAGCTCTATAATTTCTCTGCGGAGTCCCCAGATCTTTTTAGAACAGCGCTGAATCAATTTATTAACGGAAAATATACTCGTTTAGTGATAGACCTTCGCGGGAACCCAGGTGGGTATCTCGAAGCTGCGGTGAACATGGCAAGTTATTTCTTAAAAGATGGTCAGGTTGTGGTGAGCGAGCGACAAGGAAAGAATGAGGCAGTAGTGAATCACAGGAGTACAGGTATCCCCGGAATTCCGACTGGTATAAAAGTTGTTGTACTTGTAGATGGTGGGTCAGCGTCAGCGTCAGAGATCTTGGCTGGTGCACTTAAGGACCAAGGGATAGCAAAAATTGTTGGCATAAAGTCATTTGGTAAAGGGTCAGTACAGGAGCTTATAAACCTCGCAGATGGCGCTTCACTTAAAGTAACTATTGCCAAGTGGTACACACCAAATGGAGTAAATATTTCTGAAAGTGGCATTAAGCCAGATATAGAGGTGGCAGTTGCAACCTCTACTCCAAAAGGATTTAAAGGGACATATGATGCACAGTTGATAAAGGCGGTGGAAGTGGTGAAAAAGATGTAGTAAGCGTAGAGCTTAGCTACTGGTGGTTAGTAAATGCAATACAGAACAGAAGAGCATAGCCTACGACGGCGCTCTTTTTAGTTGTAGAACTATGGAGACAAGATCACAGGTTTCTGGATGTCCCGCCTTCGTAATTTAGTTTTCGTGATTTCTTATTTGTCTGTGTAGTAAGCGACGTGGTAGTATATGATATATGAAAGTAATTCTCTTAAAAGATACAGCAAAGCTTGGTAAACGAGGGGAAGTGAAAGAAGTGGCCGATGGTTACGCTATTAATGTGCTCATTAAAAAAGGGAATGCACTTATGGCAACCCCAGGTGAACTCTCTAAATGGAAAGCACAAGAAGAATCCAAGAAGCATAAAAAAGATCTTGCGAATAATACGTTTGTGCAACTCGCAGATAAACTCGCACAGACCATAATTGTGATTAGAGGTAAAAAATCTGACGCAAAAGGCCAACTCTTTGCACAAGTAAAAGAAATAGATATAGCTGACGCAATTTTTGCAACAACACAATTTTCTATTGACCCAAAACAAGTTAGTACTACTTTCCCTATTAAATCTCTTGGAAAGCACAAAGTGGAATTGAAACAAGGGGAGCAAAAATCATCTTTTTTTATAGAAGTTGTATAGTGTTTATTCGCGAACGATACCTCGTGGCATCAACCCGGGAAGGTTCATTTATTTGTCAAAATTTGAAGAGAAGTCAATTTTGTGGTTTAATATAGTAAATGTTCGTTTACAGTTCATATTAAATTTTTTAAATACATGTACACACAACTGGGGAGTATATGAAATCAAAAGGATTAATTATTTATGAATCATCATCATAGTAAATCTGATTCGTGGAGGTATCTTCGGGTTTTTAATCAAGTGGAGGATCAAGCACCCATTCTTTCTGTCAATGTAAAGCAATTAGAGGTCATAACATCCGCTAATAAATCCTTTGTTCCTGTAGAAGTAAGAGTGGGGATGTCTTTTCAAGTTGAATCATTCACTATTTCCGGCGATGATGAAAATCTTATCCTTAGAGCAGAAAATGGTGAAAAAGAATTCAAATTTAGGATCGCTGGACCTCAAAACATTTGGGAAGCATACGTTGGAGAAGAGTCAGGGTCTGAAATATGGTTTTACTTGAAGCCCTATAGTAGCACCGCACTCACAACACTCTTTGCTTTCTATAAAGAGGCACTTGGTTAAGTTAGCTCAACTAATCTTCATTAATAATAAAGAAGAAGTGAAATGTCTGCTGATATTCCACACGTGTTGCCGAAAACAATAAGCATGTACGATTTTATTTCTCTGCAATCAAGGGTGATGTAGATTCTTTCGAGATTATCTTTGAGGGTAAAGCGGAATGGATCACCTACGATAGCAGTGAAGTATTAAATAAGTTTATCATCGAATGCAAAAAAGCTAAGTAACAGTTTTCGTGATTATTGCAAAGTTTGTAAACAAAAATTGATAAAATAATTCACAAAAAAAGCCCGACATTCTTGTTGGGCTTTTTATTCGCGAGTGACACCCTTTGGTACCAGTCCAGGGTTCTTTATTTCTATTTAAATCTTTTTACTTCACTGCTTCAAGGCCTACGTTTGCTACTTTTTTTCGCTTAATAGTTCCATCTAGGTGCTTCATGCGACGTTCTGTAAATGACACCTTTCCTTCTGTAAGAGCAAAGAGAGTATGATCACGTCCGAGGCCAACGTTCTTTCCTGGCATGATTTTTGTACCACGCTGACGAACGATGATAGCACCAGCGGATGCTGTTTCTCCAGCATAAAGCTTAGTACCTAAGTACTTTGGTTTACTGTCTGTTAGGTTTTTTGCCGAACCTGCGGCTTTTCTTGTTGCCATAGCGTATACTTAATGAATATTATATGGGGTTCAGTATACAAGATTATCTAAAAAAAATCAATAGCAGACTTACTTTTATTGATATTTTTAGCATTTTTGCTACTTGCATGATTCTTTTTGCCTTGGCTCTCTATCTTCATATCAGGGAACGAGAAAACTGGAAAGAGTTGGTATATAAGCCTGGAGTAGATGATTCTTCGTACGTATCAGATGATTCTGTAATGACAAATATAAAAGATTCTCGAGCGTTTGGAAGTAGCAAAGGAAAGACATATACATTTAGTTGGTGCCAGGGTGCAAGTAGGATTTCTCCTAAAAATAAAGTTTATTTTAGTACTGAAGATGAAGCGAAGAAAACGGGGAGGATCCTTTCAAAACTTTGTGAGAAGTAATTACTTCTCACATGTACTGTGGCACTGTGTACAACTACTCTCTACTTTCCACTTTCTACATGGTACGCTCTACATATGGCCGAAACAAAAACACACAAAAAAGAAATCAAGAAACCAAAGAAGGTGAAGACAAAGTAATTTTACTAACTTAGAAAGTGGGTAGTGTAGGTATAAGAAAAATGCCGCAAGCGTTGCTTGCGGCATTTATGGTAACCATGTTTTTGTAGTTGGTTATGAAACTATTTTGGTCGAGGTCGGTTTCTTAGAGGCAGTACTTTCTAAGTTCGCTTCCATTCATGGAATATACTCGATAGAAATATGACCATTCCAAAGCAAAATGAAAGAAGGAGAAGTAGATTCAGTTGCTTATCATTCATATCACCATATGCATAAGCAATAATGAAAAGACTTGAAGCAATTCCCGAAAAGGCTGCACCACCATTTGCCACCAAGTAGCCTTGTTTTTCGACTTCCCATGACGAGAGAAGATTCCAAAGAACGAGGAGGAAAATGATGAGCGATGACAGAAGAACTGTGTAAGTTGCTATCAGTCCAAAATCTTTGGTCCATTTCTGGACAGAAAAAAAGATAATGCCAAGGATAACCGGGCACCATCCTTTTTGCAAAATCTCAAAAATCTTTTTCATTTTGAAATCCTTCCTTTTCTTGATGCACGTAATATTTTTAGGTAGCGAAGATATGCTATTCGTTTAAATGCTTCAGCGTACTTCTTGATAGCACAAAAGATTATCACAATGAAAAGGATTGTGTAGACGATGGATGGATCAATAGAGTTAAGATCCTTGATTACAAGTTGGTTCAGGGAAGTTGATTCCAGGGTGACATACTTCATTTGGATTCTCCTTGGAGTTTGGTTGATGTAAAAGAGTGTCCATTTATTATATTACACTAATAATAAATAAATGTCAATATTTACATAATTATATAAAATTGTTTTGTAAGTATTTCATTTCGTAATAAAATAAGGATTATTTTTGCTATTTTGTTATACTAACATGACTATGCTTTTTACTCCACGCTTAGACGAAGCTATTAAACTCGCGTCACGACTTCACCGTTCACAAGTTCGTAAAGATAGTTTCCAAACACCGTATATTAGTCACCTTGTTGGTGTAGCTATGCTTATTTCTTCTGTTACAGATGACGAAGATATAATTATTGCAGGACTTCTGCATGACTCACTTGAAGATGTGCCTAACTATTCATATGGGCAACTGGTTGCTGATTGCGGAGAGCGGGTGGCAGAAATAGTGTCACATGTTACTGAACCGCTTGATGCTAACAAAGGAGATGATGAGCAGTTGCCGTGGCTTGAAAGAAAAGAAGCATATCTCGAGCATCTTAGAAGTGGTGATGTAGAAAGTGCTATTGTTTCTTCAGCGGATAAGATACACAACACAGAAAGTTTCTTGAGAGATCTTGAAAAAGAAGGAGGTAGCTATGCAATGCGCTTCCATTCAAGTATTAAGAACCGTGTCTGGTTCCATGAACAAGTGCTTGTTATTGTTACTGAAAAACTAGGAAAGGATAGTATACTTATACAACGATTAGAATCTGTGACAGCTGATTTTAGAAAGTTGCTATAGCCACCCCAAAACAAATACCCACATTCTGTAATTAGAGAATTTCACAGATTTCCTTATAACATAAGAGACGGACAACTAACCCTGTTTTTGAAAAACCTCGGTATTTGTTTTTGGGTGGCTATAGTAGAAAAAAATTAAAATTGATTTTTTGATGAATATCCTATTTAGGATTAAGCAATATACTATTTTTTTCTGTATCTTTAGATAACTTTGTTAGTCACTCTTTTGATTATTCCCCGCATACCCTCCAGCTCTGCTGCAGGTCCTTGTGGGAAAGTTTGAAACCCCTCAGTTTTCAAATGTTTAGAATGTAATCGTTCGCGGCACACCCTCTAGTTCTACTGGGGGGTGGTTGATGTCTACTTGCTCTTTGGAATCGAATGGGTAGGCGCTATCGGTTATGCCTTTAGGTTTAATGTAGAGGCTCAAGATAATTGATGCGATAAGGATAGAGAATGTTACACAAAGTGATACTGCTATTGGTATATGAAAGATGTCGATGAGAAGCATTTTTGTGCCAATGAATCCTAAAATAAGTGCAAGACCATATGATAGCAAATGGAATTTCTCATGCAATCCTTCAAGCAAGAAGTACATGGCACGTAATCCTAAAATTGCGAATACGTTTGAACTAAGTACAATAAATGAGTCAGTGGTTACAGCAAATATTGCAGGAATTGAGTCTACTGAAAATAAAATATCGACGATGCCAATCATGATAACGGAAGCTAAAAGCGGGGTTGCAGTTCTTGCACCTTGATGAATAGTGACAAATTTCTCACCATCTGTGTATGGGCTGATCTTGAGACCTTTACGAAGCCATCTCATGGCGGTGCTGTTTTCAAGGTCAGGCACTTTACCGATAGAGTTCCACATTTTAATACCTGTGTATACGAGGAAAGCACCGAATATATAAAGTACAAAGTGGAATTCCGTAATAAGCCAAGCTCCAACAAGTATCATTGCGGTACGTAGTACAAGTGCAAAGAGTATACCAAACATAAGTAGACGTTTTCGGTATTCATGAGGTACTCTAAAGTAGGTAAATACAAGTAGAAAAACAAAAATGTTATCTACTGCAAGTGCCTTTTCAATAAGGTATCCGGTTACAAACTCAAGCGCTTTATGATTGGCAAATGCTTGTGTGGTAGGGTTGGCACTGACTCCACCTGAGTACCACCATAACCATCCAACAAAGAGAAATGAGATTGCGACCCAGACAGCGGACCAAATGGTCGCTTCTTTTAGTGAGACTCGATGCGCTCCCTGCCGATTCATGGCGAAAAAATCAATCAGTAGTGCAACAATAACAATTGCACCGAAAATAATCCATAACATGTCTTTTAGTTTAGCAAGTTGTGGGTAGTTTTCAAAATAAATAACTTTGAAGAAAATATTTTTTGTAATTGCTCAGTATTTTTATCTGTGCGTACGTAGATGTTTTAACCTTAATCTGGTATATAAAATACTTCAGGGTACACTTTTATACATGAAAGTCATTATGGTTCACTAGGGGAAAATTAAATCGCTGCGATTGGAATCGCAGCGATTATAGGCTTTTGGTGAGGTTATTCTACTTACCATGAATTGTGTTGCATTCATCTTCATCAAGTCCCGCACCCCCATTTTTAACTATTTGAGGAAGTTCAAAAAGTTCCAAGATCTTTTTGACTACAAAAATGTAGGCACAAAGAGCAGAAAGGAGAGCTGCGTCCCAGAAAGAAAAATAGAGAAGAGAAAAGGTCAATGTGGCAAAAGTTACAAAAAAGATAAGTTCTATTGAACGAAGCTCTTGCCAGAAACTCTTTCTTGGAAATGGAAACCCATGACTTTCTTTTCTTAGTTTTCCCCCGATAATCATTTGAATGATGACAGATATCACAATGACAATAATTTCAATAATTCCTGTACTTAGTAAGTAGTTATTTGCTCCAGCCTCAGCTCCAAGGAAGAAATATTTGAAATAGCTAAACAAAAAGATTGCAAGATTTACCATTAAACAAAAAGAAGCAAGATACTGGAAACCAAGGTTGACACTGAACACAAAGTTGAATTGCTGTTCTTTTTTAGAAGGGACCCGTACAGAAAGGGAATGCATGAGTAGATTCTCCTATGTTGCAAGACTTCAAAATGAAGCTCTGTTGTTATTCTACACTTACTTTTATTGGCTGTCACTCTAACGTATACTGGTATATAGCTATGCAAACCTTTGAAGAGCGATATGAAAAATTAAATAAAGAACAAAAGCAAGCAGTGGATCACACAGAAGGGCCTTTACTTGTCGTGGCTGGGCCAGGATCTGGGAAGACTGAACTTTTATCACTTCGTGTTGGAAATATTCTAAAGAAAGGGATAGTTTCCCCACATAATATTTTATGTCTTACCTTTACTGATAACGGAGCAACCAATATGCGTGAGCGATTGGCGTCATTAATTGGGGGAGATGCATATAGAGTTTCTATTTTTACATTTCATGCATTTTGTAACCACATCATTGCGCGACACCCAGAATATTTTTGGAAGGCTGCGCATTTTTCACAAGCAAATGATATTGCACGTGCTGAGATTTTGCAGTCACTTTTTATGACACTACCGCATGGACATGTACTCTCCAGTTATCATCCAGAAAAAGGGTATGTATATTTGCGAGATGTCGCAGATAGAATTAAACATATTAAAAGTTATGGATATACAGCAGAGGAATACTTGGATGTTATCAAAGAGTTACCGAAAGAATATGAAGCGATTAATAAAGTACTTGCGGCTTGGCCTGGACGACTTTCAATAAAAAAGACTGATGAAGTTGAGGGAATTGCGAGCGCCCTTCGGGCGCTCGCCGGTACCACATCATTGTATCTCGCAACCACACTCGGAAATGCACTCGATGCGGCACTTGTGCTTGGGAAGACTGAACCACTTGGTGATTGGAAGGCAAAGTTCAGTGTCAAAGGTGATGAAGGTACGATCTTAAAAGATTCTCATAATGAAGAAAAGATTTTCGCAGTTGCTGAGCTCTACAAGCGTTATAGTGAAGAAATGTACAAACGTGGGCTCTATGATTATGATGACATGATCATCGAAGTGGTACATGCACTTCGCGACAACAGTATTTTACGGAATGCTCTTGAAGAACAGTATCAGTATATTTTGGTGGATGAATTTCAGGATACCAACGAAGCGCAGATGTCACTCGTACGAGCTATTACCTCCAACCCAGTTCACGAAGGCAGGCCAAACGTGTGTGTGGTAGGGGACGATGATCAGGCGATTTATAAATTTCAAGGCGCGGAGATTTCTCATATTATGCGATTTCGAGATAGCTCATATAAAGATGTAATGACTATTGTACTCGATAAAAACTATCGCTCAACACAAAAAATCCTCACGCTCGCGCATACGCTCATCACCCAAGGAAAAGGGCGACTAGAAAATAAATATGAGGACATTAAAAAAGTCTTATCATCAGAGAATAAGTCCCTTCCAGAGGGAGCAGTTACGATTACACAAACATCTTCTGATGTTGCTGAGTACGCAGATATTGCCAGATTTCTACGAAAGGCACTGGACGATGGACAGGATGCGAGTGACATTGTAGTCCTTGCACGTGGTCATCGAGAACTGCGTGCGATACTTCCATATCTTGACCGTGAAGCCATTCCCTACGAGTACAGCAAGAAGGCGAACGTCTTTGATGAACCTCATGTCAAAATTTTGATACAAGTATGTAACTATGTTGCTTCGGTGATGTCAGAGGGCACGACTTCAGAATATATTCTCCCACATCTCCTTACGCATCCATGTTTTTCTATTGACCGTCAGGCACTTTTTTCACTAGCACTCGATGCAAAAGAAAATAATAAAAGTTGGACTGAAGTGATTACAACAACAGAGCACAAAGAGATTAAAAAGATAGGAGCGCTGCTTGCAGATCTTACAATTATGGGAGAGTCTACACCGCTTGAACATATTTTAGAAAAATTCATGGAAGAGAGTGGTTTCAAAGAATTTTACTTTTCACGAGCTTCAATTACTAAAAGTCCGACAACCTATGTTGCATTTTTGGCATCACTAAAAACATTTATTGAAGCTCTTCGTGTATGGAAAGAAGGTGAGATACTTTTTGTCACTGATGTTCTGCCCTTTGTACAGATGCATGTTGACCATGATATTACACTGATGAGTGAGTCACCGTTTATGAAACATGAGAACTCAGTACAGCTTATGACTGCTCACGCTTCTAAAGGTCTTGAATTTGGAACGGTATATTTGATTGCTGCACATGATGCATTGTGGACCAAATCACCACGCACTAATATCGCCCCACTCCCATCTCCTCTTATACCACTCATGCAGCCAGCAGGAGATACCGAAGATGACTTCATTCGTCTTTTATATGTTGCTATCACTCGTGCCAAGCATACACTTCATATCAGTAGTCATGATGCGCAAGTGAGATACTTACCAGTAGATGATGTGACACATGTTCTAAATACCGAGGATGTACCAATTGAAGCTCACGAGAATGCTTTATCACTTTACAAAGAACCCTACAAAGAAGATGAGTGGGTACTTCTCCGAAAACTTGTGAAGAATTATAAAATGCCAGTAACGCATCTTAATAATTTTATAAATATCGCTTTAGGTGGACCACTTTATTTTATTGAACAAAATCTACTTCGTTTCCCACAACCAATGAACGCCTCTGGTGTATATGGTTCTGCTATTCATAAAGTTCTTGAAGAAATCGTAATGTATCCAAAGTATCATGCAGAAGAGCCAGTACCACTTCAGTATCTGCTCACTATCTTTTCTAAGGAGCTATCTCGAGGGAGACTTCCTCTTTATGAAATAACTAAACAAAAGAAACGTGGGGAAGATGTAATTACACGATTATACGAGATGACAAAGGGAATATTTAATCTTAATGATCAGATAGAAGTAGATATGAAAAACGAAGGTATTCTCCTAGGAGGTGCACACATTATCGGAAAACTTGATCTCTTAAGAGTGCGAGATACGAAGTATGAAGTGATAGACTTTAAAACCGGGAAGGCGTTTATGTCATGGGATGAAGCCAAGACTGATAATGATAAAATAAAACTTCATAAATATCGCCAGCAACTCATCGTCTACAAACTTCTCCTTGAGAATTCTATTCACTACAAAGATATGCCTGTTGGAAAGTGTTCGCTTTGGTTTGTGGAAGAAGAAAATTTTTGTGAGCTTGTTTTAGATGCAACAGAACCAGAAGTGACACGAACACAAAAACTTATTGAAGTCGTTTATAAAAAAATTATTAATCTCGAAATCACCCCAGATATTTCTAGATACGGTGAAACCTACAAAGGTTTACTTCAGTTTGAGGACGATTTAATCAATGGAGCTATTTAGAACATGATTAAAGTTAATGAACGTGGGACTCATACCACAACAATTGAAGGTGCTAAAGATATTTTAAAAGCATGTAAGAAGCTTGGAGTTGAGGTATCTCCAGGAGTCATAGAAGCAAATGCAAAATCAAAAGGAAGAAGTGTAAAGTTAAAGAAGCTTAATAACGAGACTTTTGAAATGGTTATCGTCGTTAAAAGCAGTAAACAAACATTTAAAGTTTATGGAAATAATCAGAAAGAAATTATCGCACTCCTTGAAACATTTAAAAAAGATAATTGGAACGTGCAAGATGTATTAGATATTTCGAAGTAGAAGGTAGACAGCTGTAGGTGTATTTTTTTTGAAAATAGTTTGATATTTTTATGTATTTGTTTTAGTATATATTTAATAATTTTGAACTAAAAATATTGTCTTTTCGGTAGTATTTTAGAGTTGAAGTTAGGATTCGTTCATTTTTATCGTATTGGAGTCAATTATGAAGTTGTTAAAAAAATCCGTATCCTTGTAATCGTTACCAGCATTACAGCCTCCTCCTTTTTTCTCGTGGCGTGGTTTGTTCGGGAGTTCTCACCGAAACATAGCTATATTTTCTTTGTTGCGGGCTGTTTTACGCTTATCGCTGCCATTGTTTCCCAATCTGGAAACGGGGATATAAAAACAAGACTTGATCGCGCTTTGATTTGCGTAGGTATAGCTCTGGTTGTTATTTCCTATGGAGGGTTTCACTTCTTATCAGGAGTTATATGAAAATAATCTAAATGCTAGCCAGTAAAAACTACAAGTTTTTACTGGTTTTCTTTTTGTAAAAGTAAAATATTTATGTAAATGCTTTGCTTTTATCTTTTTCTTTATTTAACTAGTAAGCCTAGTCACCAAGAATGAGTCACTGTATACTAGTTTCATATGGCAGATAAATATACAGCAGTGTGGGTATCACATTCATCAATGGGAGATTTTCTTAAGTGTCCACGGCTCTATTATTTGCACAATATGTATAAGTCACCTAAGACGGGGAACAAGATGTCTATTGTGAGTCCACATATGTCTCTTGGTATCGCGGTGCATAATGTTTTGGAAGGATTAGCTGAATATCCAAGTAATGAGCGAATGGATAGAGACTTGCGTGCAAAATTTGAAGAGGAATGGGAGAAAGTGACAGGGAAAAAAGGTGGATTCACATCAGATGATGAAGAGGGGCAATTCAAAATGCGAGGCAAAGAAATGATAAATAATGTGATCAAAGATCCGAAGTTTCTGCAGAATAAATGTATCAAGTTAAAACGTGATACGATGCCGTGTAACTTTTATCTCTCAGAAGATCATAATATTATTCTTAATGGTCTTGTAGACTGGATAGAATATATTCCAGAAACGGACTCACTTCATATTGTGGATTTCAAAACTGGTAAGCATGAGGAGAAAGAAGGATCCTTACAGCTTCCTATCTACCTTTTACTGTGCAATGCACTTCAGAAGCGAAAAGTTACTAAGGCAAGTTACTGGTACCTTGAGAGTGACAAAATGGTAGAAGCTAAATTGCCAGACTTAGGAACGGCAGAGAAAGATGTGTTGGAGGTCGCAATGCAAGTGAAGGAGGCTCGACGTTTTGCCAAGAAAGACGGGGTAGACAAAATCTTTGTTTGTAACAATGGTGTATATGATCCTGATACAAAAGAAGGTGGTTGCTTTGGCTGTCGTCCGTATGAACTTATTTTATTAGGTGATGAAAGTATGCAATATGTTGGTCTAGGGGGTTTTTCCCAGGATATGTACATTACACACAAAGAATAATGAACTATTGTAGTTTATGGGGCTACGGGGGTATACTTATGAAATTAGTAAGAATAATCTTTCTTTATAAATTCATATGACAATTTTTGGAAAAATAGTCCTCGGAGGACTTCTGTTTGGAATAGTTGGGGTAATTTTTTACGGCGTGACTTCATCTGTAAAAAATGAGATACCTAGACAAGATATTGCTGCAACAACAACACAAGAAGTTATTACTGCGAGTACAACTGCGTCAGTAGCACTGTCTGCAGAAACTTCTACTACCTCAGTAAAATTATCTGGTAAAAAAATGGCATTTTCTGAATTTATGAAGCAAGGTGGAGCATATAAATGCACTGTCACACAAACAGTTGCGACGATGACTACCAACGGAACAGTGTACTTATATGGTGCTAAAGTGAAAGCAAATTTTGCGGTATCTGTTGCAGGTCAGTCAATTGATACTTCAATGATTCTTCGTGATGGATACTCATATACATGGACAAGTAATTCTCCAACAAAAGGATTTAAGACAAAGATTGTGAATAATGCAGAGAATAACCAGACGTCTCCGAAAGGAACATATACGTGGGATGGTTCACAGATCGGAGAATATGATTGTAGTCCATGGATAGCCGAGAACTCGATGTTTGAAATTCCAAGTACAATAACATTTACCACACAATAAGGTTTTCTTATAAGGAAAATCTAAAGAGATGTAAAGAGCGAAGGCGTAGCCTTCGCTCTTTACAGCAGATACCATTGTTAAAATGCCATAAATTTGCTAGAGTGTCTAGTACTATGTCAACCAAAACTTATTTATACGGTAAAAATCCACTTAGAGAAGCAGTTCTTTTTGGAAAGAAAAAATCTGTTATGCCTATCAAAGAATTATTTCTTACAAAGACAGCAGTTGCTGAAGACACTATCATGAGTCTTGTTCAAGCTAATACTATTCCATACTCTGTAGTGACATCTTCTGAAATAGAAAGTCATGTTGGGAGAGATGCTGTACACCAAGGTGTACTTGCAGTGCTTGATGAAAAGGTATTATACACACCACTTGAAGAAGTGCTGAAAAATGTAAGTACTAAAGAGCGACCATTATTTATATTACTTGATGAACTTCAGGACCCACACAATGTTGGGGCGATTATTCGTTCTGCTGTGGCGTTCGGGGCAGATGCGATTCTTATGCCAGAGCATAATCAAACACAGATTACAGGAACAGTTATCAAGTCGTCTGTTGGGACTAACTTTTCAATTCCCATTGTTAAGATTGGTAATATTAATACAACACTTCTTAAACTAAAAGAAAAAGGCTATTGGACGTACGCACTTACTGGAGACGGGGATACGTCACTTCTATCTGTTACTTTCGATGCGCCTACCATTATCATTATCGGAAGTGAAGGAAATGGCATCGCTAAAAAGACACTTGAGCATTGTGATTTCAAACTCTCTATCCCAATTAAGCCGCTCTGTGAATCATTAAATGCATCAAACGCAGTTGCTGTAACTCTCTACGAGTGGAATAAGCAGCAAGGGTAATTAGTTACTTGGACAATTTGCTATTTTCGTGTAGTATCACACTAGACTTTTAGAAAGAGGTGTTCAATGTTAACTTTATATATCGGTTCAAGAAAAATCCTGATTAGGGATGTATATAACAATTTGTTCTTTAAGGTATTAGCGATGGCATATGAGAAAGATGGAAAGCTTTTCGAACTTCGTATGTCAGCTCAGCTGCCAGAATTAAATGGTGTAGAAGTACGATTATTGTGGTGGAAGTATTTCATTAATCTTCCTGTTTCTTCTAAACTCCAAACTGGAATACTTAATTTCATGCTGTTTAAGCATCTTGTCAAAGATGACTCCTTTGATTGTTACTCGTTTGCATGTGAAGTGGCACATGTGCCACAGCATGATAAAAAATTTTTAGCAGATTATTGGGAACTAAAACCACTTTTTTTGCCAAAAGCTGGAGACATAGTTTTTTTCTCATCTGAGATAAGAAAAAATTTTTTTCACTTTTATCACGCTGCAGTTTACCTTGGTTTTGGGAGATATCTTTCTGTGTGGGGCGCAGGTGGTCAATTTGAAGTAGCGACTCGTAGTGATATGAAAAAGGGTTTTTGTGCTAAAAAAACTTACCGGGCAATTCCAAGATAAAAAAAGCGGTCGAAAGACCGCTTTTCTTTCGTCATGATTACAAACATAAATATTTAACACTAATTATAGTTTTTTGTAAATAAATGCAACTTGCCTAATAAGTGCTAGAATGTGGATATGTTCGACCGACTGCTGCGAAACCTCTCTAACGATATTGGTATTGATCTTGGAACTGCTAATACGCTTGTATATGTTCGTGGTCGCGGTATTGTGATTAATGAACCATCTGTTGTGGCACTTAACACAAAAACTAATCGCGTTGTTGCTGTTGGTATCGAAGCAAAAAGCATGATGGGTCGTACACCATCGCATATTCGAATTGTTCGACCACTTGTGGACGGGGTAATTTCTGATTATGAAGTAACAGAAGAGATGCTCTCGTACCTCATCAATAAAGCAAATGACATGGACCGAAAATTATTTCGTCCACGAGTTGTGATAGGTATCCCAGTCGGGATAACAAATGTAGAGATGCGCGCCGTGTATGATGCTGCAAAATCAGCTGGAGCGAGTAGTGTGTATATTGTAGAAGAGCCGATGGCGGCAGCCATTGGTGTACATCTCCCAATTCATGAGCCAGTAGGAAGTATGATTGTTGATATTGGTGGTGGGACTACTGACATCGCGGTTATTGCACTCTCAGGGGTTGTGTGTGCTAAGAGTCTTAAAGTTGCAGGGGATAAATTAACAGAAGATATTATTACGTATATGCGTGATGAGTTTAAAATGTTAGTTGGCGAAAAAACAGGAGAGCACATCAAGATGACGATAGGCTCGGCGCTCCCAGATGAAGAAGGACAAGAACTCAGTGTTAAAGGACGCGACTTAGTCACAGGTCTTCCACGAGAAGCAGTGATCACTGATGTGGATATTCGCGAAGCGATGTATTCATCGATTGCCCAGTTGGTGGATGTGATCCGTGAAGTACTCGAGACGACGCCACCTGAAGTCCTTTCGGATATTATGCAACGTGGAATCACTCTCGCAGGTGGTGGTGCACTCATTCGTAACCTCCCACAGTTACTTGAGATGCAATTAAAAGTACCAGTAACAGTGGCAGATGACCCCCTCACTGCCGTTGCTCGTGGAACGGGAGTTATCCTCGAAAACATTTCACTTTATAAAGACATTCTCGTAGAAAATACCGATGACATATCTTTCAGGTAAAGCACAAAAAAGAAGAAGGTATACGTTGTACACATTATATGTGAGTATTTTTTTGATTGTTCTTATTTTTTGGCTACCAATTAAAAAAGTTTCATATACAATATTAGAACCAGTATTGCTCAGATACGGAGTCACTAAAGAATCATTTGTGGTGTTTCCAGAATTTTTTGATACTTACGTATCTTCTCATCAAACCCTTGCTCAAAAAAATAAAGAACTGAGACTAGAAGTTGAGCGACTCAGTAATTTACTTGCAGAAAATGACGCAAAGTTGCGCGAAGCATCAGTCATTGAAGCTCTGGATATAAAATCAGACACAAAGCCAATCATCGTGTATCCTGTCATGAGTGACATCACACGTCTCTATTCAACAATTATTTTTTCAAAAGGATACAAAGATGGTCTTACTGCGGGTAGTATTGTCTACCTTAAAGGCAATAGAGCGGTATGCACACTTAAAGAAGTGTCTAACTCCTCTTCAGTGTGTCAGTTGCTAACATCATCCGGTGTTACAACCGAAGGTGTGACCTCATCGTCATCAATCAATCTTCCACTTGTTGGAAGAGGTGGATATTATACGGCAGATGTCATACGTGACACACCTGTTACTGTTGGTGAGCTCGTGTATCTGAAAAGTAACCCAAAAGTTATACTCGGAAGTGTACGAGAAATTGCTCATAATAACCAGGATACTTCATGGCATATTTTTGTTGACGGTTCGTATAATCCTATAACGTCATCTATTTTTTATGTACAACCGTAGAAAAAAATATACAATAAAACCGTTTATAATTACGATAGGTATTTTTATATCTTTTATTTTTGACGTCATTTTTAGTGTCACAAGAGTGCCAATCCTTACATCTGTGCTATGTGCTATAGTGGTACTATATGAACTTGTTTCGCCGTTTATTTATAAAGCGCGGTAGACGCTTCTCCTCTCATGAAATAGACCCTGAAGACGTATTTGTTGATTCTCAAAATCTTTCTGAGTTAAATATTGACCAAATGGAAGGACATCTGGAACGTCCGCTTGGGAAGCATATTTTTTATATCGCAATTATTTTTTCTTTTGCTATCTTAGCAGGTTTTAGCTATAGACTATTTGCGATGCAAGTTGTACAAGTGGATGAGTACGCTGAAAAAGCTGACAGTAATCATCTTAAAAAATTACCCCTTTTTGCACTTCGTGGGACTATTTCTGATAGAAATGGTGAACTTCTTGCATGGAATTCTTTGTATAGTACGACCGCTAGTAGTACCGATAAAGAAAAAGAAAAAGCAAAGTTACAAGATGGTATTCCAAAACGCGTCTATACAGATTCATCAGGTTTTTCAAATATTTTAGGATATGTGAGTTACCCAAAATTTGATCAGTCAGGTGTGTTCTGGCAAGATAAATATCTTGGGAAAGATGGTATCGAAAAACAATATCAAAATGAACTTGCAGGTGTAAAAGGTGAACGTATCATCGAAGTAACTGCACGACATGAAATTGAAGCACAGAATGTGGTTGTGTATCCAAGCCATGGGGCCAACCTCACGCTTACTATTGATAAAAAAGTACAAGCAAAGCTTTATGAAAGTATAGCCGCACTTGCAAAAAAAGCGTCTTTTACCGGCGGGGCAGGGGTAATTATGGATGTTCACACAGGAGAAATTTTAGCACTCACTAGTTATCCAGAATATGACAATAACTTGATTACAAATGCTGCGACCAAAGAAGAAAAGCAAAGTGTGGCAGATGATTTACTCGATCAGCGAAGAAAATTTCTCAACCGTGCGGTGAGTGGTTTATTTACTCCCGGTTCAACGGTGAAGCCATTCTTTGCATATGCCGCTCTTGCGGAAGACATTATTTCTCCTGAGAAAAGTATTTATAGTTCAGGGCAACTTGTGATTAAAAATAAATATGATGGACCCGATACTATTTTTAAGGATTGGAAAGCTCATGGGTACATTGACATGCGAAGTGCACTCGCGGAATCATCTGATGAATATTTTTATCAAATAGGTGGTGGGTATAAAGATCAAAAAGGGCTCGGGATAGCGAGGCTTGATATCTATGCGCGGATGTTTGGTTTTGCGAGTACAACAGGCATAGATTTACCAGGAGAAGAGTACGGGAATATTCCGACGCCAGAATGGAAGAAAAAAGTTTTTGGAGAAGATTGGTTACTTGGTAATACCTATCACTCATCCATTGGTCAGTATGGTTTTCAAGTTACACCGCTTGAGCTAACGCGAGCAGTGAGTGCTATTGCAAATGATGGGTATCTTGTTACTCCTCATCTAGCTATGGCATTACAAACTTCTTCGACGTCACTTAGACTTAATCAAACGCACCTGAAAGTTATTCAAGAAGGAATGCATATGGTGGTGCATGGTGAGAAGGGCACTGGCAAGGCGCTTGATATCAAAGGAGTTGATGTTGCTGCAAAGTCAGGGACTGCAGAGCTTGGCGTGAGTAAGCGGTTAGTGAACTCTTGGATAAGTGGCTACTTTCCGTATGAAGATCCAAAGTATGCATTTGTGGTGATAATGGAGAAAGGAGATAGGCATAATCCTTTTGGGGCGGTCTTTGCGGCACGGGAAGTTCTTGAGTATATGCGTGATTACACGGCATATACTAAGTAGTACCGGGCATTATTTGGCGTATTTCTAGGGAATTTTTAAAAAAAGTTTTTCACCGTACACCCTCGTACGTCTCGTAACTTTTTTTAAAAATTCCCGTCGAACTCCACCCAAATACTGTCCCGGCTGACGTTGTATAACATTTGTAAAATTCGGAGACGGAAGAAAAAAAGCCGCACTTCGTGCGGCTTTAGTTCGAATGATTTCAATGAAGTTATTATTTCAATTTTTTGATCATCTCGATAACATTCTCAGAGGAACTGAAATTTGAAAACCCACCATTGCCACCAGAGACAATTCCAACAAAACTGCCAGCTTTGTCAAAAACAGGTCCCCCAGAAAATCCTGGGGCCATGTTACCATGAACAACGGTTCACTTTACAGTGGTTGAGGTTATTTGATTCCATTTTTCTCCTCCCCGACGTGCCCGCAGTTACAACTGCCACGACCCTTCCTTCCTAGTCGAGAGTAACCTCGGCACTCATCATTGGGAAAAATTTATTGAAAGAACCAGGAGAAAAGTTAATAACGGGGTAATTATCGTAGTAGGCTGAGGCAACAAGAGTATCGCCTTTTTTGGTGTACTAATAACGAGGAGCCTTTAATCCTTTTAGGTTATCAACTCGAAAAATTGCAATGTCAGCTTCATCAGAATGATCCACTAATTGTGCGTTCATACCACCTACGGAAAACATACCCTTCTTCTCGAGTGCCAAACGAGAATTTGGAACACAATGCCAAGCAGTTGCAATAAGCTTTCGCTTTTCATCAACCACAACTCCACCACACATAGTCATTGCTTGTGGAGCTATGTCAATAGCATCGCTACGCATTTTGATTGACACATATGATGGGTGCACTCCAGGCTGCTGCTGTGCAAAAGAAGTAGTTGCTAACAAAGCCAAAAAAGTGAGAATAAATTTTTTGATCACGATAAATCCTTTTTTAGTGAATTAAAGATAATAGAGAACGCGCCGAATTGTTATTATATTTATACTACGATTATCGTATCTGTCAATGTAACGCTACCTTTAGCTTCATGGTATAATACATTTCACTATATTTATGGAATATTTAACACTTGAAAAGAAAACATTATTAGAAGATGAGCTTCACCAGCTTATTTCAGTTCGTCGTAAGGAGATTGCGGATGCTCTTGAGTATGCAAAGTCCTTAGGTGACATCTCAGAAAACGCAGAGTATCATCAGGCCCGCGAAGACCAGGCTAACTGTGAAGATCGCATTGTTCATATTGAACAAATCCTTAAAAACGCTGTGATTATGGAAACTCATGCAACAGGGGTAGTGAGCGTGGGCTCAACCGTCACAGTTATGAAGAAGGGATCAAAGGAAGAAAAGACCTACGCCATTGTTGGAAGTGAAGAAGCAGACTCTATTTCAGGGAAAATTTCTAACGAGTCACCACTTGGTGAAGCTCTTCTTGGAAAGAAAAAGGGTGATAAAGTTATTGTGCATGCTCCAAAAGGGAATGTTGAGTATATGGTTGTCGCGACAGTGTAAAGAAAGTTGCTAGCCCTTAGTCATCAGTGGCTAGTAATTACAGAAATCAGGCGCGACTTTCGTTCGTGCCTGATTTCATTTTTCATATTAGTATTCATTTGCTATTATATAAGTTATCAACTAGTTGTACTTACTAATCACTAGCGACTAATCACTAAACCTATTCCATGGCCTCTTTAGAAGAACTTAAGCTCGAGCGAATTAAAAAATTAGAAAAATTGTCTGCTCTCGGTATTTCTTCGTACCCGAGTAAATCCTCAAAGACTCATGACCTCAAAGAAGTGATTACTGACTTTGATTCTCTTGAAAGTAAGCAAACTATTCTCAAGGTAAATGGTCGTGTAATGACTTCTCGTGGGCAGGGTGCTATTTGTTTCATCGATATCTATGACGGAACTGCTCGTATGCAAGTGGTTATTAAACTTCCAGAGTCAGCTGAAGAAGTTATGAACTTCTATCGTGAATATATCGACACAGGAGACTTCGTAGAGATCTCAGGGTCACTCTTTGTCACAAAATCAGGCCAACAAAGTATCCTCGTCACATCCATCGGCATGCTTTCAAAAGCTCTTCTTCCACTACCGGATAAATACCATGGTCTTCAAGATGAAGAGCTTCGAATGCGTGAGAGGTATTTGGATATTTTAACCAATGGAGAACTTCGTGAATTATTTGTTAAGAAAGCAAAATTTTGGGATGTTATACGTGCCTTTCTGAAAGAAAAAAATTTTTTAGAAGTAGAAACTCCTACAATTGAAGTGACTACAGGTGGAGCTGAAGCTCGTCCATTTGCGACACATCACAATGATTTTGATCTCGATGTCTACATGCGTATTTGTGTTGGAGAGTTGTGGCAGAAGCGTTTAATGGCGTCTGGTATTCCTCGCACCTTTGAGATTGGTCGTGCATACAGAAACGAAGGATCTTCACCGGATCATCTCCAGGAATTTACTAACTGCGAATTTTATATGGCATATGCTGACTATCAGGACGGTATGGAGCTCGTCGAAGAACTCTATCGCAGGATTGCAAAGGAAGTTTTTGGAACAACACGCTTTTCAACACGTGGGCATACATTTGACCTACAGGATGAATGGAAGAAAATTGATTACACAGAAGAAGTGATGCGTCAAACAGGAATAGATCTTAGAAGAGCAACAGAAGAAGAGGTGGCTACAAAATTACAAGAACTTCATGTTAAATACGATGGGACTAACCTTGAGAGATTAACTGACACATTGTGGAAGTATTGTCGAAAGCATATTTCTGGTCCTGCATTTCTTATCAACCATCCGGTTCTGGTGGCGCCACTTGCAAAGAAAAACAAAGATGGCATAACCGCACAAGTGTTCCAGCCGATTCTTGCAGGAAGTGAGCTTGGAAAGGGGTATAGTGAATTAAATGACCCAATAGATCAAGCATTACGTTTCGAAGTACAGCAAAAACTTTTGGCAGGAGGTGATAAAGAGGCTATGATGTCTGATGATTCATTCGTTGAGATGTTAGAGCACGGAATGCCACCAACATGTGGATTTGGTTTTGGTGAGCGACTTTTTGCCTTCTTTGTGGATAAGCCGATACGCGAGACTCAACTGTTCCCATTAGTGAAACCAAAGTAAACATTCTTTTAATCTAAGTCATTGAGGTTGAGATAATCGATATACTCAAGCATACTGCACCAATTTTTTCTTCAAATAGCGGAGTTCTTGATAAAAATAAGCTTGTTGAGATGATATTGTCGTTACTTGAAAAGATTGCTGCAGTACCTGTCGTCAAAAAAGATTTTTTCCTAATCACAGGTGGCGGAAATATGAGAAATATTTTTCGTCGCTGGGTGGAACTCTATTCTTTTTTGGACAATGGGCAAAAAATGGAGGCACGCGTTGTTTTCAAGAACGAACTTAGGGAGGGATGGATCTCGAAAAATGGCATGTAGCCCCCCCAAGTTTTTTTAGGTCCTATTGGGAGCTATAGCCCCCGAAAAATAGTTAATCTGCTAAGATTTAAGGAAAATAACCTGAAATCTCTATATATGTAAAATGTATGGGGATTTTTTTATGGGTAGTTTTTTTAATCTCTCTTGGAGTCACATTCCACGTCAGCTTGCTACGGAAAGTTTTTGTTTTGACCTTGATACCTCATCAGCTTGCTGCGAGGTCGTTCATTTACACAACCTGTATAGTTATTCTTTTTCTTTAATTATTTTTTTAAGTTCTAAAAATCATTAAAACTAAACTTTTTATGAGACTTTGCGAAGGATAATGGTCCAAAATGGAGCAAAAATCTAACAAGATTTTATGGGTATCTCTTAAAAGTAGTGATTGAGAAAGATTCTGGAGTTAACTTTCTTGTTATCCACACTTTTTATGCATAAAAGATATTAAAGTGGGATATAATGGGTTCTAGTGGGGGAAAGTGGGAGCTTTCTAAAAAAGTCTTTTCTTTTACTCACACTTACAGATATGCTAATCGGAAAGTACACACACGACCTTGATCCAAAAAAACGACTGACGCTTCCTTCAAAGTGGCGTACGGATCTAGGTAAAAAAGTTGTTGTTACTAACGGACTAGATAATTCACTCTTTGTTTTTCCAATTAAAGAATGGGAAGTTGTTGCAGAAAAATTGTCTGCATCAGGTTTTGGAAACCAAGATAGTAGAAGCTTCAATCGCTTTATTTTAGGAAATGCATTTGAGACTGATGTGGACGCGGCGGGTCGTATTGTTATACCGGATACTCTCAAAGAGTTTGCACATCTATCAGGTAAAGTCGTTCTTGCGGGAATGTATTCACGTATAGAACTATGGGATGAAGATAGATGGACTGCAAATATTTCAAAAGTAAATGGTGAGGCTGACGCACTTGCTTCGAAGTTAAATGATTTAGGAATTATTTAGTATGCATATCCCAGTACTTTTACATGAATCAATAGAAGGTTTGGCAATCAAAGAAGGTGGTATGTATGTGGACTGTACCACCAACCGTGGAGGACATAGTGAGCTGATCGCAAAGGCACTTGGTACAACCGGGACACTAATTTGTATCGACCTTGACCAAGATGCACTTCGTGAAGCACGAGAGAAAATTGAGAAAATAAAAAATGTACCAAAGATTCATTTTATTCACTCAAACTTTCGTCACCTCACGTCAATTCTCGCAGATCTAAAAATCTCTCACGTTGACGGTGTCTTGGCAGACTTAGGAACTTCTTCCGAAGAGCTTGATGAGTCTGGACGAGGTTTTTCCTTTAGATTTGATGAACCACTCCTTATGACCTTTGACGACAAACCAGAAGAAGACATGACGACCGCATATGACATTGTGAACTTCTGGAGTGAGTCAACTATTGCAGATATTTTATTTGGATTTGCGGATGAAACATACTCACGTCGTATTGCTCATAGAATCGTTGAGAGACGAGAAGCCACACCTATCAAAACTACTTTTGAACTGGTGGATGTCATCGCTTCTGCAGTCCCTGCGTTCTATCGTCACAAAAAAACTCATTTTGCCACAAAAACATTTCAGGCGCTTCGCATGGCCACAAATGACGAGCTCGGGAGTATTAGTGATCTAATTGAAAGCTTGCCTAGTATTCTTGCTTCAAATGGTCGTGGGTGTATTATCACCTTTCATAGCACCGAAGACAGAATAGTAAAACATAAATTACGCGCAGCAGAAGAAACTCTTAAAATGGTGCAAAAAAAAGCGATTATCCCAAGTGACGAAGAAATAAAAAGTAACCCAAGGTCACGTAGTGCACAGTTACGAATAGTAGAAAGAATTTAACCCAACACACAACTTACAAACATATGAACATACACTACAAGTCATCAACATTTTTCGAACGAGCTATTCATACTATGGCAGGGACTCTTTGTGTTTTTGCCCTTGTCTATTGTGTTGTCCTTTTATCACTTGTCTTTTCTGTTATTGAACGAAAGCAAAATACAATTGCTTCCCGGGATCTTTCGTCATCGCTTTCATCTTTAGAGACAAGGTATGCTACTATTGTTTCTTCTATTTCTGAAAATGATTTAGCAAATAATAATTTTACTCGAGTCGATAGTGCTACGTTTGCTGTTCGTAAGGACGATATTGCGAGTTATACTGTGCTGTATGCACACTAATGTAAAACTTACGTGCTTGGCAAGCTTCAGAATTAGCAAATCGTTTCCTGGAAACATGGTTTAGTCATAGACAAAATTTAATGTATGTCTAAAGTCTCATCAGTAATTTCTCACGACCAGGAGATGCGTTCCAAAGATCGAATAGATTTTATTATGCTATTTTGGCTTGTCCTTAGCTTGGTTATTATTGGTAAAGCATTTTATATTCAAGTGGTTAAACATACGTATTATGTAGAGATGGCCGATAGACAATATGTCTCAAAAGTTCCAATAAATTTTGACCGGGGTACTATTTATTTTTCACGGTATAAAGGTACGGTTGTTCCTGCTGCACAACTTCGCACAACATATCGTATTGCTATTGACCCAACACAAATAACAAACGCTGCTATACTCTACACGAGATTAAATGAGGTTGTCTCACTTAATAAAGAAGAGTTTATGGCAAAGGCTGGGAAAGTAAATGATCCTTACGAAGAAATTGCAAAAGATGTTTCTGAAGATGATGTGCGACTCCTTAAGTTAAAAAAACTAACGGGAGTAACTTATCTTAAAAATAACAAGCGATCGTATCCACAAGATAATGTCGGTTCAAAAGTAATTGGTTTTGTCGGAAGTGATGGAGTACATGTTCGTGGTCAGTATGGCCTTGAACGATATTATGACGATATTTTGACACGAAGGAGCAGCGATACTACGGTTAATTTTTTCGCAGAACTTTTTACGGATATTCAAAAAACGATTATTTCTAATACTGATAAACAAGAAGGAGATATCGTACTCACAATAGACGCAGAAGCCGAACGAGTACTTCATCAGATACTTGCTGAAACAAAGAAGACATGGAATTCAGATACAATTGGTGGAATTATTATGGACCCAAAGACGGGGAGTATCATTGCGATGGATGGACTGCCAAGTTTTGACCCAAATGAATTTACGTCGGTAAAAAATTCACAAGATTTTGCTAACCAAAATGTTTCGGGAGTATACGAGATGGGAAGTATTATTAAACCTATTACTATGGCTTCTGCAATTGACTCAGGTGTAGTAAATGAAGCAACAACAGAATATGACGATAAAGGATTTCGGGACCTCAATGGCTATAAAGTAAAAAACTTTGATGGAAGGCCTCGCGGACCTCACACAACCATGCAGGCAATTTTGGATCAGTCACTGAACGTGGGTATTGTATTTTTGGTAGAGCAGCTTGGGACAAAGAGATTTCAGACATATTTCAAAAAGTTTGGTATAGGAAGTGAGACGGGAATAGACCTTCCAACAGAAGCAAGTGGGCTAACCAAAAATATTGATAGTCCTGTCTTTGTTGATAATGCAACAGCTGGTTTTGGACAAGGTATTGCAATTACCCCTATACAAACAATTCGTGCACTCGCAGTTCTTGGTAATGGAGGAGTTCTTGTTTCACCTCATGTTGTGGATAGTATTGTATATCAAAATGGTGATACCAAAAAAATCTTAAGTGACGAAGGGGAACAGGTAATATCAGCAACTACAAGTGAAAGAATTTCTCGTATGCTTGTACATGTGGTGGACACGGCTTTACAGCATGGCGCCATGAAGATGGAGCACTATACCATTGCCGCTAAGACGGGGACCGCGCAAATGGTAAAGCCGGGTGGTGGGTACTATGAAGATAGATACCTCCACTCATTCTTTGGGTATTTTCCAGCGTATGATCCAAAATATATCATTTTTCTTTTCCACACATATCCAAAAGGAGCAGAATATGCATCTGCTACACTCACTGACCCATTTTTTAAACTCGTGAAGTTCCTCATTTCATATTATGAAGTCCCGCCAGATCGCTAGTTGAAAATTAAAATTTATTTGACATTTTTTAACAAAAGTTGTATAGTAGTCTTGTGTTATTGTTGATGCAAAAATATCTTCAATTAACTTCTTGTACCTTACATATTTTTTGGAGTAGACAAATGAATACTATCACCGCTGCTATTAATGCCGAGACTGGTATGTTTCGAAATCATGAGCCGCTAGAATTTAGCCCCTACATGGTGATGGCCATGAACGATCTTCATGACGATCACACAACTTTGGAGCACCTCTTAAATATTAAGAACCTCAATATCGCTCAAAATGTGATGAAGTATCTTGGAAAGAGCCTTAGAGAGGAACTCAAAGGAATTACGCCAGGTATACGGCTTGTTGAGCTACTTTGTGATAGTAAAGATATTGAATTTAGTAATACCTATGGTGCAATTTCGGTCTTTACTCCAGCTGAGTTCTGGAATAATGCTACAAAAATAATTGAACGTGAACGAGTCCTTGTTGATCAAAAAGATTCAATTCTTGGAGAAGATACTTTTGGAGTTATCTTTGTGGTTGAAAAGGTGACAGAGGGTGCTAGGAAGAAAATTCTAGTGAATATCTATCGTGAGCACTGGAGAGGTAAGATTGAATATCACATGAGACTATTTCCTGAATTTGGTATGTCGGAGTGTGGTCATTACTTTGCAATAAAAATGTCACGCTAAGCGGGATACTATACCTCACCCAAAAAGCCTCTTTAACAGAGGCTTTTTAATACCTACCTGATACAATGCTATGATGTCAGTCAACCAATTACGTATCCGGCAATTAAATACTATAGAATATAGAGGAGGCGTAGTCATTTACCAAATGTGTCGCGATGTCCGCACACATGATAATGATGCACTACTTTTTGCACAAGAATTAGCCAAAAAACATAGGAGTCAACTAATTGTAAATTACGTGGTCTGGAATTATGAGTGGGAAGGGGCTACGAGGCGTTTTTATGATTGGGGGTTACTTTCATTAAAGGAAGTAGAAATAGAGTTGCGAAAGCATGACATCCCACTTGTGATTACCTTTGAGAACGAAAGATTTTTTACAAAGAAAAAATTTGAGAAAATTCCGGAGGATATAGGTGCAGTTGTTATTGATCAGCTCCCACTTCATTTTATGAAAAAATGGAAAGAACAGTTTTTACAGCACTACGCAGGCATTCCACTCTATGAAGTCGATGCACATAACTGCATTCCGGTGTGGGAGCTCTCAGATAAACAAGAATTTGCAGCGCACACCATACGAAGAAAAGTACATGCAAAGTTACCGGAGTTTCTCGAAGAATTCGGTACATTAAAAAAACACGACGAGAATGAAACACTTCTAAAAAGCTTTGCACTAATTGATTGGAAAGATGTTAGTACAAAAATTAAATGTAATGAAGACGTTTTTGGAACTGGTAATTTTGTACCAGGAGAACAACAAGCCCAAAAAACGCTTACGCATTTTTTGGATTCAAAACTTTCAACGTATGACACTGCGCGGAATGAAATTAATAGTGATGGCCAAAGTAATCTCTCCCCATACATCTCACATGGTAATATCTCACGAAGAATAATTATTTTAGAATTACTCAAAAAAACTGGGAGTATTATTAATGAGTTGTTTGATGAAAAAAAGAGTGGGTCTAATGGTGAACTTGGATCATTTGCAGTGTTTATCGAGGAGTGTGTTGTGCGTGCTGAGATAGCTGAGAACTTTTGTTTCTATAACTCACAATATGACTCATATGAGGGATTTCCTACTTGGGCAAAAACAACACTTGCTAAGGCTTCCACGGATACTCGTGAGTATACCTATTCGTATGAGCAGTTTAGAAAAGGGAAGACACACGATGATTTGTGGAACGCAGCGCAACTACAAATGGTAACAATTGGAAAGATGCATGGGTACATGAGGATGTACTGGGCCAAAAAGATTCTTGAGTGGTCAGACTCTCCACAAACTGCTATGAAGGTAGCGGTTAAATTAAACGACATGTACGAGCTAGATGGACGGGACCCAGGAGGGTATGTTGGGTGTGCGTGGAGTATTGGCGGAGTGCATGACAGGCCGTGGTTTAGTCGGCCGATATTTGGAGCTATCCGCTACATGGCAGAAAGTGGTGTCAAAAAACGCGGGAAAATAGGTGTATATATCGAAAAGTGGTTAAGGAGTAAAGAAAAGGTCTTTTTATAGAAAACTGTACTTTTCTATAAAATATGGTATAATTATATTCAATAATAAATTCTCCATATGAAAAAACAAGATTCAAAAAAGTCATCTTTAAAGTTTAGTAGACCAAATGGTCACACAAGTAATCGTGTATCATCTTCAAAATCATTTGGTGGTTTTGATAATACTAAATCTGATATTAAAAAAACTTTTCGTCCACATGCTCAAAAAATAGCATATGGTATGGGTGAAAATACACAAACTCGCACACAACAAAATAAGCCTCAATCCTTACACAAAGAAAGAGCAGTGCCATTTGTTAGTTCATCAAAAACAACATCACAAATAAATCATACAAAAACTTCTTCACATGCTGCGCCTTCTCAATCATCTCACACACCTTTTTATAAAAAATCATTTCCATCTGCAGAATCAAAAAATCTAATGTCTAAAGCCTACAGTCCAAAGTCTGCCCCTGACACTTCATGGGGAGGCGTAGCTGATTGGTATAACAAACACTTAGAGTATGGAGAAGACACTTACCACTCAAAAGTTATTTTTCCTAACGTAGAAAGAATTCTTGGAGATGTGACGAGTGTGAAGGTGCTCGATATGGCATGTGGCCAAGGGATTTTCTCTGAAAAGCTTCGTGATCTAGGTGCCTTCGTCACGGGTGTCGATCTTGGTAAAGAACTTATAAAAATAGCTGAAGAAAAAAGTAAAACAATTAAAGAAAAAGGGACACATAAAGTGGTCTATCACGTGGCTTCAACTGAAGATCTTTTTATGTTAAAGGATAACAGCTTTGATGTTGTGGTATGTATCTTGGCACTTCAGAATATTGAAAATTTACAAAAAACTATTTCGGAAGCTTCTCGGATCCTTACTTCAGCAGGTAAATTTGTTTTTATTCTTAATCATCCAAGTTTTAGAAATCCACGAAAAACAATGTGGGGATTTAACGAAGTAGATGACACACAGTACCGTAGGGTAGACGAGTATATGTCAGAGTCGCATATCAAGGTGGACATGACTCCAGGAAGCGTGAAAGATAAAAAGTTCACCGTGTCATTTCATCGACCACTTCAAGTGTACATGAAAGCACTTTCAAAATCAGGATTTGCAATTACTCGCCTTGAAGAATGGGTAAGTCACAAAGAAAGTGAACGTGGTCCAAAAAAGCGGGCCGAAGATAAAGCCAGAAAGGAGATCCCGATGTTTATGTGTATTGAGGGGAAGAAATACAGCCAGTAGACTTTAGAGTATGGCTTTTGTGTATTGTTTTCCTAGAATTCTAAAGCTACAGCCTAAAGGCTAATAGCTACAGTCTGTTCCCCGTGTTATAATTTACTCCATATGAAAAAAATGTCACATTTCTTCCTTAATACAACTGAAGGTAAGTTTCTCGGTTCTGTAGGGATTGTTATTATTCTTTTATTTACTTATTATTTCTATACAGTTCCTTCTGTAACAGGTTCAATTGCAAATACTACACCAGTAGTAATCACGCAAACTGACCATGTCCGTGGTGCAAAAGACGGTAAAGTCACTCTCGTGGAATTTGGTGATTTCCAGTGTCCAGCGTGTGGAGCATACGAGTCGATCGTACGTCAGGTGCTAGTAGACAACAAAGATATACTTAAGTTTTCATTCCGTCATTTCCCGCTCGTACAAATTCACAAGAACGCACTTTTGGCAGCAAAGGCCTCCGAAGCAGCGGCACTTCAAGGAAAGTTCTGGGAGATGCATGACATCCTTTATGACAAGCAAGAAGAATGGAGAGAGGCATTAAATGCCCGTGGATTTATCATGATCTATGCTACAACGATCAAGCTTGATACAGCAAAGTTCGCAGCGGACATCGAGAGTAAGGCAATTGAAGATAAGATTCTTGCGGAGCTACGAGAAGGAACTAAATTAAATATTCAAGGTACTCCAACATTTTTCCTTAACGGTAAAAAAATAGAAGACACTCCACGTAACTTGGCTGAATTTAACAAAATAATACAAGACGCAGCTGCTGCAAAGTAGTTTTCTGTATTATCTAAAATCTAATTTCTAAAATCTGTCCCTATGATAAAAGAATTTCTCATAAAACAAGCCATCAAGCGTGGCACAAAAAATCTTCCAAAAGATCAAGCTGAAATGCTCTCACAAGCGGTAGAAAAAGATCCTGCACTTTTTGAAAAGATAGCTAAGGAAATCGAAATACTGAAAAAAGCTGGTAAACCAGAAATGTATGCAGCGCTCGACGTGATGAAAAAGTATCAGAAGGAATTACAGGCACTGTTTGCGAAATAAATAATCGCAACAATCGTAGAGTAGATAACGGTCCTTGTGAGAAGTCTCTTCATAAAGCATGATAGCGGAACCATCATGCTTTTGTAGGTGCTTGAGGCACTTATTTACTTGCTTGGATGTTTCGAGTAGAAGCTCCCCCATGAATGTGTTAGCTTATCTTTACTCCCACAAGAATAATATGTTTACACTTCAGTCTACTTTTGAGTCTTTGAATTATGCTGTCAATTATGGTATAATCCGTTAATTGACTTGTCGATTTTTAAGGGTAAAAATCGCGTCTGACTTAGCAAAGTCACGTCTGAACTAGCAAGTTCATGGTTGCCATAAGGACGCTAACTAGCAAATTTCGACGTAGCTAGATTATTCTTTCATTTAGCTTTTTTAGCTAACATCTATTCATATGTCCCCGAAAAAAATTGAACACATTGAAAAAATAATCGTACGTGGTGCACGAACTCACAACCTTAAGAATATTACGGTGGAGATGCCACGCCATAAAATGATTGTGTTCACTGGGCTCTCAGGCTCAGGGAAGTCATCTTTAGCATTTGATACTATTTTTGCAGAAGGACAACGCCGTTATGTGGAGTCACTTTCTGCGTATGCTCGTCAATTCCTCACACAACTCCAGAAACCGGATGTTGATGAGATTGTTGGACTTTCACCTGCGATTTCTATTGACCAAAAATCAGCCGGACGTAACCCTCGTTCAACAGTTGCAACCATCACTGAGATATATGACTATCTTCGTGTGCTCTATGCGCGAGTGGGTAAGCCATACTGTGTGGAGTGTGGTGCCAAGATCCAGAAGCTTACTAATGAAGAAATACTTCATTTTATTTTAGATAAAGTAAAGTCTGTTGATTATAAAAAAATAAAAACCCAAATGATGGGAGTCGAGTTTTCCCATGCAGAAATTCACATTATGAGTCCACTTGTGCGAGGAAGAAAAGGGGAACACTACCAGATGCTCTACGACATGCTCGGGAAGGGGTATACCGAAGCGGTGATCGATGGAGAGCGTAAGAGTCTCCGAGAGCAAATAATTCTTTCAAAGACTAAGAAGCACGAAATTTCGATTATAGTGGACTCTATTGCATTAGATGAGCTTCGTAACAAAGCGACAGAAAAAGACGCCTTAGCAAGGCTTTCGGAGGCTATTGAACGAGCACTCAGTGAATCAGATGGGTTACTCGAGGTGGAAATTCTCGGAGAAAAGACGATCATGAGTAACAAGTTCTCATGTGCATCCTGTGGATTTTCATTTCCAGAAATTGAACCTCGACTTTTTTCTTTTAACTCACCATATGGAGCGTGTCCATCATGTAATGGGCTCGGCACTAAATACTTTGGAGGGTTAGATGAGTGTGACGTTTGTAATGGAAAGCGTCTTAGACCTGAAGCGCTCCATGTGTATCTAGACGATACAGAAAAAATTAACATCGTAGATATCACGGCACTTTCTATCAAAGATGCATGCGAATATTTTAAGCGATTACCTCTTTCAAAAAAGGATCAAGAGATAGCATCTGTTGTCATAAAAGAAATCGAATCACGGCTAGAATTTATGCTCAACGTTGGGCTGGACTATTTGGCACTGAACCGAAAAGCAGACACGCTTTCAGGTGGGGAGGCTCAGCGTATCAGACTTGCTTCTCAACTTGGATCTCAGCTTGTAGGGGCTCTTTATGTACTTGATGAACCGACGATTGGACTTCATCAGCGTGATAATGATCGTTTGATTAAGACACTCACACATCTTCGTGATATTGGAAACACAATTATTATTGTTGAACATGATGAGGATACAATCTTTGCATCTGATTATATTGTTGATATCGGCCCAAAAGCTGGAGTGCACGGAGGGGAAGTTGTTGTATCAGGATACCTTGAGGAGTTACTCACTGCACCAAAGAATAAGTCAGGTAGTGTCACACTCGCGTACCTTCGTGGTGAAAAATCAATTCCTGTACCTGTGCGTCGTCAGACTGACAAGGGAACAATTCGCGTTACAGGTGGAAATGTTTTTAATATCAAAAACTTATCAGCAAATATCCCTCTCGGACGCATGAATGTGATCACAGGTGTTTCTGGATCAGGGAAAAGTTCATTTATGTACGAAATTCTCAACAAGAATCTTCTTGCGAGACTTGAACGCCGCCACCGTACGGTGAAGATTTTTAATTGCGAGACATTCACAGGAACTGAGTATGTTTCTCGTGTGGTACTCATTGACCAGTCGGCTATTGGGCGTACTCCACGGTCTAACCCCGCAACATATACTGGTTCATGGACACACATCCGCGACCTCTTTGCAGAGTCAGAAGAAGCGCGTGTGAGAGGATGGAAGCCGTCACGTTTTTCTTTTAACGTAAAAGGTGGCAGGTGTGAAGCTTGTCAAGGTAATGGTGAGATTGCAGTTGAGATGCATTTCCTTCCAACAGTCTATGTACAATGTGATGTGTGCCTCGGTAAACGATTTATGAAAGAGACTCTTGAAGTAAAGTGGAAAGGAAAGAGTATTTATGATGTGCTTTGCATGACGGTGGAAGAATCTCTCACATTCTTTTATGATATTCCTGCAGTGTATGATCGAGTCAAATCTCTTTCTGATGTTGGGCTTAATTATCTTGAGCTTGGACAGTCTGCAACAACCCTTTCAGGAGGTGAGGCTCAGCGTGTGAAGATTTCTTCTGAGTTATATCGTCCACATGTGGAAAAAACAATTTATCTTCTTGATGAGCCATCTATTGGACTTCACTACGAAGACATTGCTCGCCTCATGGATATTTTGAATAAGTTGGTAGATAAAGGAAATACTGTTGTATTAATTGAACACAATCTTGATATCATTAAGTGTGCTGATCATGTTATTGATATTGGTCCAGAAGGAGGGGCAGGTGGTGGTAAAATTGTAGCAACAGGTACTCCTGAGCAAGTGGCTAGTAATCCAAACAGCTACACAGGGCAGTATCTTAAAAAGGTTTTGAAAAAAGCAAAAAATAAATCTGAGTAGAATTTATATTGGCATAAAAAAGCCTCCAAGATGGAGGCTTTTGGTTTACTTATAATAGCAAATGAATATAAGTTAGCTAACCAAGTATATGGCCAGATTTGAATCTATCTTTCCCGTCAATGCCTCTTATTAGACTTACGTATGTTGCAAGGGAGTTAAAAGGTCTACTTAGAGGGTGCATTGTAGTTGTTTGAAGGGGTGTAAAATATTTGGTAACCGTGTAAGACAACTCGCAGCATTTAGAAATAACCCCCTCCTTGTTGTCAAAAGATAATTTCTTTGATTGAAGAAATAGTCGAAACATTCTTGCACTTTTAGCTTGTGCATACTCATTTGTTAAATTAAGAATATCACGAGCTTCTTTTTCAAGAAGAGTCACGAGCATTTCCTTTTGAAATACTTTAGACGACAATCCCCAAATCGTCAGGTCATGGAGGAGGAAATGGTTTTCATAAACTTTCCAAGAAAGCCCAATTCCATCTATAAGTATCTTTAAAATTAAGGCTTGGAATTTTTTATATTCCACCTCAGCTTTTTTATTTTTAGGAGACTGGTCATATTTTTTTCGCAATCCCCGTAGGATTGACAGGAGAGTTTGCCACTCGTAGAGAGATATTTCTAAAGGCACGATCTCTTTTTTACCTTTCAGTACTTGAGTGAGCTCTCGGTATTTTTTATGTACCTCTTTAGCTGTTGGTCCTTTATGGCTTAAGGGGTCAATGTACTTCCAGTCCCTAAACGGGTACCAAAAGCCACGCTTTCTATAATAATGGAATATTAAGGTTAAAATTAGAAATAATAGTATGGTCATGGTTATGACTATCTTCATGATCAGGCCTTTCAAAGAGCTTTAAACACTATGATATAATACATTGTTTGTATTAGTATGTCAAATTTTAAAATAAAAAACCGGCATCATAGTGATGCCGGCCATTTGAGAGAATTGTTAACTTTATTCGAGAATAACACCCCATAGCGTTAACCTGGAGATATTCATCTTAGCTTCTGTCTTTAGTTGTGGTCCTGAAAGAACCATAAAATTTTCTAATATAGGTTTTTAGGCACTATGCTAGAATTTTGAAAAAACGAAGAGCAGTTAGTAGTTGGTTGCGTTTGACGGTTATGGTCGGGCCTCCTTTTATTCGAATACCCACCCATTCGCTAACATGGTTAGTTTTTAGCGTGACTACCATTGAAACAAGTATTGTAGATTGGATAGTCCAACTCTCACCACTTATTTCATATGTAAACTTAAGCGCACTTACCGGAACTCTTTCTAGTCGGATAAAATCAGTTTTGGAATGACTGACCCTTCGTTGTAGCATAAATAGGTTTTGTTTTGACGGTTGTGTTGGTTTGATAACCAAAGGAGCTGTTCGGTTATTTATAATACTCTTGGTAAAAAATTTTGGAAATTGTCTCGCAAACCAAATTATTTTTTTGTTTCCGTCAAAGTTCGGATGTCCCTCATGATAGTTTGGCTGCTTATCTGTAATTTGTTTGAGCTGTGGGCTCATCTTTTACTCCTAGATATTGAATTTATTGAAAGAACGTATAGTGTCCACTCGTTACAGCCTTTCTTATGGTAGAGTAGTTAATATCACAAGAAGGGAGTTGCAAAGGTGAATATTTATTATACAATATAAACAATGAAAAAGCAAGACCTCTATAAATATGGATTACCTGATGCACCTGGGGTTTATTTTTTTCGGGATAATGATGGAGTAATTTTATATATTGGAAAAGCTACATCGCTCAAAGATCGAGTGCGGAGTTATTTTAATCCTGATCTTATTGAAACACGAGGACTTCGCCTTGTTACCATGGTGACACTCACAAGCACGATAACCTACCAAGAAACAGGAAGTGTGCTTGAGGCACTTTTACTTGAAAGTAAGTTTATTAAAGAACACAATCCGATCTATAATGCGAAGGACAAAGATGACAAAAGTTTTACGTGTGTTGTAATCACTAAAGAAAAATTCCCTCGAGTTCTCACGATGAGAATTAGAGATTATGAAAAAAAATTCACTAAAAAAGATGTAGCATATGTCTATGGTCCTTTTGCTTCACTCCCACAACTACGTATCGCAATGAAGATAATTAGGAAGATGTTTCCATATCGTGATACCTGTGAATTAGAAAGTTCTCGGCAATGTTTTAATGCACAAATAAAACTTTGTCCAGGGGTTTGTATAGGACAAATATCTCAAGAAGACTATGCAAAAAATATCAGTAATATCCGAAAGCTCTTTGAGGGTAAAAAGACAGAAATTATTACTTCACTTCAAAAAGACATGAAAGAATATGCTAAAAAACAAATGTTTGAAAAGGCTGCAACCGCGAGAAATACTATATTTGCAATGGATCACATTAAGGACATAAGTCTCATTAAAGAAGAGAAAGTATTGTCTTTTAAAGACAAAAGTTTTCGTATTGAAGCATACGATGTAGCCCATATATCAGGGACATCTCGTGTCGGAGTGATGATAGTTTTAGATGGTGGGGCACTTGAAAAAAGTGAATATAGAAAGTTCAAGTTAGAGGAACATGTAAACGATGATTATGAGGGGTTGCGACAGATTATGATACGCCGTTTTTCTCATAAAGAATGGCGCTATCCTGACCTTATTGTAATTGACGGAGGCCTTCCGCATAAACAAATTGCTGAGAAAATTCTTGCGTCCAATGGACTTCTTATTCCGTGTGTTTCCGTTGTTAAGGACGAACGCCATAAACCAAAAGACATTCTTGGAGATAAAGTACATGTGGATTACCATAAAAAGGATATACTTTTAGCAAATGCTGAAGCTCATCGTTTTGCAATTGGATATCATAAGACCTTACGAAATAAGCTCGTAAAATAGTAAGAGAAGGTAAGGTGTCAAGAGTAACTCTTGACATCAAAGTGAAGGACAAAAACCATGGCTTTTAGTTGATAGACGGTACAATCTATGTATTAATAAATGATGCAAAACAAGAGCGTAATGTATGGCTATTCTACAAATAATTAAAAAGAGAAATGGGGAAATTGTTTCTTTTGAAGTGAGTAAGATTGAAACGGCGGTTAAGAAAGCATTTGTGCAAGTTACACGAGACGAGAAGGCGGCTGTTGCAAAGCATATTGCAGAGCTTGTAGGTAAGGAGCTTGAACTTGAGGCGATTACCCGAGATGGGTATGTTCCGTCTGTTGAACACACGCAAGATCTTGTAGAAAAGCATATTATGGGGGCTGGTTTTTTTGACGTTGCGAAGGCGTACATCATTTATCGCTATGAACGAACAAAGGAACGTCAAGAAGAGAAACTTGAAACTCTAGAGAAGGTGGAAGAAGGAGGACTTTATATAACAAAGAAGAATGGTAAAAAAGAGAAATTTGCTATTGAAAAAGTACGAAAAGCAGTCACACACGTTATTCACGGGTATGAGAAGGACATCAATGTTGATCAGATTGTTAATCAGATAAAGCTTGAGATATACGAAGGAATGCCAACAAAAGAAATCAGTAAAGCGCTCGTTATGACACTTCGTTCAATGATTGAGCAGGATCCTGTGTACTCATATGTAGCATCTCGTATGATTCTCGCGCAGATTAATGAAGATCTTCTTGGGGATACATTAGATTACAAAGACATTGACACACAATATAAAGAGGCTTTTGTTGTAGGTATTAAAAAAGGTGTTGAGAAAAAACTTCTTGATGTTCGTATGACGAATTTTGACCTTGCAAAACTCTCTCAAGTTCTTATTCGTTCACGAGATGAACTTTTTATGTATCTTGGCTCCCAAACACTATATGAAAGGTACCTTGTGAGAGATGTGGAGGGTGACGGAAAGATAATGGAGCATATTCAAGGATTTTGGATGCGTATCGCCATGGGGGTAGCGCTCGCTGAGAAGGAGCTCGATCGTACAACAAAAGCAATTGAATTTTATGAAGTGATGTCAACACTTCGTTTTGTACCATCATCTCCTACACTCTTTCATGCAGGTACCATGCATCCACAACTTTCAAGTTGCTACCTTAATACCGTAGGAGATTCCCTTGAAAGTATTTTTAAAGTATATGCAGATAATGCACAGCTATCGAAATGGGCTGGGGGAATTGGAACTAACTGGACCAACATTCGTGCGTCAGGTTCTCTTGTAAAGAAGTCTGGCATCAAGTCAAATGGTATTATTCCTTTCCTTAAAATTGCAAATGATGTGACGGTGGCGATCAACCGCTCAGGACGTCGCCGAGGTGCAACCTGTGCATACCTTGAGAATTGGCACTTTGATGTTGAAGAATTCTTGGAACTTCGTAAAAACACAGGGGATGATCGCCGTCGTACACATGATATGGATACTGCGCTTTGGATTTCTGACCTTTTTATGAAGCGCGCGCAGACTGATGCTGATTGGACTCTCTTTTCACCTAATGAAGTACCTCTCCTTTCTGAGACATACGGAGAAGCATTTGAAAAGAATTATGAGAAGTATGAAAAAATGGCAGAAGATGGAACAATTAAGATTTTTAAGAAAATAAAAGCTCGTGAACTTTGGCGAAAGATGGTGACTATGCTCTACGAAACAGGTCATCCTTGGATTACATGGAAAGATCCATCGAACATTCGTTCTCCACAGGATCATGCAGGGGTGGTTCATAATTCAAATCTTTGTACAGAAATTACACTTAATAATAGTGAGGATGAGACTGCTGTTTGTAATCTCGGTTCACTTAACTATCAGCGTCTCATGCGAGAGGGTAAGTTTGATGTTGACCTTGTGGCGAGCACTACTCGTACTGCCATTCGAATGCTTGATAATGTGATTGATGTTAACTTTTATCCAACTATAGAAGCAGAACGAAGTAACATGCGTCATCGTCCAATCGGACTTGGACTTATGGGATTCCATGATGCGCTTTATATGATGGACATCAACTTTGATTCTGATGCTGCAGTAGCTTTTGCTGATGAGTCTATGGAGCTCATTTCCTACCATGCGATTCTCTCATCCTCAGAGCTTGCGCGTGAACGAGGGGCGTACTCAAGTTATAAAGGAAGTAAGTGGGATCGAAATATTTTCCCAGTGGATACACTTGACCTTCTTGAACTTAATCGGGGTGTGGATATTCCTGTTTCAAAGCAAGGTAAACTCGACTGGACGCAGGTCCGTGCGTCCGTTAAGCAGTACGGTATGCGTAACTCTAATTGTATGGCAATGGCACCAACTGCTACTATCTCAAATATTGTAGGATCAGTTCCGTGTATTGAACCTATCTATAAGAACATTTATGTAAAGTCAAACATGAATGGTGAGTTTATCATCGTTAACCCGTACCTTGTCGCTGACCTTAAGGCACTAAACCTTTGGGATTTTGAGATGATTGGACTCCTTAAGTATAATGATGGTTCTGTGAAGGACATTCCCCAAGTGCCGATGCATCTTAAGGATAAGTATAAAGAAGTATTCCAGATTGATCCATCATGGCTTCTTAAGAGTGCTGCACACCGTGGAAAGTGGGTTGACCAGTCACAGTCACTCAACATTTATTTTGCAGGTACTTCAGGACGTGAGCTTGCGAGTATCTATGAATACGCCTGGTCTCTTGGCCTCAAGACGACGTACTATCTAAGGTCTTTAGGTGCGTCTCAGGTAGAAAAGAGTACTGTGAACGCTTCAGAATTCGGTTCAACTCATAAACGTGACGCAGGAAGTGATATTCAGTCAGGTGCTATTCCTTCAGGAATTACAGCAAGTACGATGTCTGCTTCAGTCTCATCTTCATTAGTTGCTCTCTCAACACCTAGTATGCAAGCACCAGTTGTAGCAGTTTCAACTCCAGTAACTACAAGTACTACTCCTATCCCTTCAATGATTCCTAACATAGTATCTAAAAGTTCTGTGGTGATGGCCACTGCTAAAGTATCGCAAAAGAAATACAACATTACCGTGATGCCAGAGGCAACGTGTGATGGATGTCAGTAGATAAGATAGCTTTAATATTTGAAACTTTAGTCTTAGATATTCACAGAAGAAATACGGTCTATACTAAAATAATGTTATAATTAATTAACTTCAAATATCATTCACTATAACTATTCACCAATTTATACTCACCAACTTATTCAATATATATGCCACCACTACAAGCAACTAACTCAAACATAAACACTTCTTTAATTCCAAAGTCTGTCATCGACAGAAGCGCTGGTCGTGTGAACGTGAACGACCGCAAGATCATCAACGGAAGAGCTGATGTTGTACAGTTGTGGCCTATCAAGCATAAGTTTGCATGGGATGCCTATAATGTTGGTAATGCTAACCATTGGCTTCCTACAGAAATCAGTATGCAATCAGACATTGAGCAGTGGAAATCACAAAATGTGCTCACCGATGATGAGCGTCACGCATTTAAAATGGTGCTTGGCTTCTTCACAACAGCTGACTCTATCGCTGCGAATAATCTCGTGCTCGCGTTTTATAAACATGTGACCAGTCCTGAAGCTAGATTGTATCTTCTTCGACAGGCATATGAAGAAGCCATTCATACACAGGCGTATCAGTATATGGTGGAGTCTCTTGGACTTGATGGAACTGAGATTTATAACATGTACCGAGAGGTGGATGCTATTTATAATAAAGAAGAATTTATTCTTTCTTTCAATGATGGTATTTTTAAAGATGATTTTAAGACAGGAACATTTGAAGCAGATCAGAAGTTTCTTGAGAACATGTGTGTCTTTTCACTTATTCTTGAAGGAGTTTTCTTCTATTCATCATTTGCGGTAATATTTGGATTCCAACGACAGAATAAGCTCGTAGGAAGTGCTGAACAGATCCAATACATCATGCGTGACGAAAGTACACATATGAACTTCGGTATTGATATGATTAACACTATTAAACAAGAGCAACCAGAACTTTGGACACCGGCGTTTGTTGAACGCATCACCAATCTTATGAAGAAAGCTGTTGCTCTTGAATATCAGTTTGCAGTGGACGTATTTCCTACGGGAATCTTTGGACTTAATGCTGAGGGCTTCAAACAGTACATTGAGCACATTGCGGATAGACGTCTGGCACGTGTCGGTATTGACCAAGTGTATGGTAGTGCTAACCCATTCCCGTGGATGAGTGAGGCGGTGGATCTTAACAAAGAGAAAAATTTCTTTGAGACGAGAGTTACTGAATATAAAACTGGGGGTACCCTCAGTTGGTAGTTTGTTTTTAAAATGGACGTCAGTAAATTAGCGCCATGCCTCCTAAAAAATTTGAAGGAAAATTTGGCATACCACCATCTAACTCAGTTGATTCTGAGCTAGCTTCTGCATTCTACAGACTTCCAGATTCTATAGGTCTTCTGTATATAGAAAATCTAGCACAGGATATTGTTGTTAAGTGTAATCTAAGATTAGAAGAATCATATGAAGAGAGACTGCTTGGTCAAGGAGACGGAAGTATGAATCTCAAAAGTAAGCGTTCACTTTCTTCTGATCAAATAAAAGTACTTACCTTAAAACTCGCTAGACACTTTGAAGATAATGGAGATTCAGCGAAAATAGATATTCCGGTCTTTATTGGCGCTCTCATAGAGTCTCCTCGTTTTTTAGATAACCCAAAAGGAAGTATTGATAAGTTATTTGAAATGCATGAAGTAAAAACATTACAAAAAGTAGCTGAGTTACGTAAAAAACGTGCTGAGATGAGTGGTGACGAATTGTATAACCCATATGAGAATCTTTTGGAAACAGTAGATGGTAAATACTATATGGCACGACTTTTAAATATGCCTCACCTAGAACAAGAGTCAGAGTATTTGGATCATTGTGTAGGCACAAGCACAAGTTATGTTAATAAAATAAAACAAGGAGAAGTTGAAATACTTTCTTTTCGTGATACAGCTACCCATGACCCAGTATTTACTATAGAGTATGACCTAAAAAGTAAGAGGATACTACAGGTAAAATCGCAAAGAGATAGTATTCCAACCCTAGATGATGCATATTCTGAAGATTTATTAGAGGCATTGGGTACTCTAAAGATAACCATAAATGACCAAGGTCTTCCACGTGAAGTAAAGAATTATTTCATTAAAGATATGAACTTATTAAAAAGTCTTGAAATAAAATCAAAGCAAAAAGAACCTTTTACACGAGAAGATTTATTATTTTTGTATGAAATTACTAGAAGTATTGAGGGTTTTGATGAAGACAGAGAACCACTTATAGACAAACTTTTAACGCAAAGAAACCGTCAAGAAGACATCCGCTCTCTCTGCAACTGTCCATAAGAGTATATCGCTCATGACTTCATGGACATTACCGACACCACCCAAGTCTTCTGTAAAGACGATGGAAAGAAAATAACCTTCTTTGATTTCCATGAAGACAAGAATAAGGAAAAACTTCCACAATTCACAGATCTTGCAAAGAAAATCAAAGAAAGTGGTAGTCCTGCACGAATAGATATGGCATTCGGTGGTATCGTGAGTTGTACTATTCAAAAAGAACAAGCTAAAAATAGAGAAACACTTGAAAAAAGCTTTGAAGAGGCAAACGGAAGTACTCCATCATATATATGGCCCGAGTGGAAGAATGCGCCTTTTACACAACTCAAGTCACTTTCATTTGAAACTATTGTCTTATCATACAATGGTGCTCCAAATACAAGAGCATCATCAGAAAAGATACTAGAAGATATGGATAAGCTTGGACTACGACCTCTCACACTAGAAGATATGACCATAACAGGAATATCATATCCAACATTTACAAAAACTGATAGCATATCCTTTGTCGGACTTACAAAGTATGCGCTCGTCGGTAGCTCCTGCGTTCCGTTCTTGGATCGGGATGGTGATGTGCGTAGGCTCGGCGGGGATAGGTGGGGCGACGAGTGGGGCGACGAGGCTCGGTTCCTGTGTGTTTGTAAGTGATAAAGCGGAATCACCTACTTGGTAGCTCTTAGATTTTAGCCACTTTGATTTTGCTTTAGAACCTTTGGCTTTATCTTTTTCTTGTTATGACATGAAAAAAATTACACATAAGGATAAGCTTTTCAGAGATAAAATTCAAAAATCTCCTCCCGGTTTTTTGATGGTATACTACATCTATTACATCAATCAAACTAAATTTGTAGCGGTTGTACATTAATTGTAAAGATATAAAGTCTAAAAATATGAATAAAAATATAATACCGATTTTCATCGGACTGTCGATAATCGTAGGAGGTTATTTTGTATATAATAATGAATCAATTAAAAAAAATGAATTTGATACTGTCAACAAAGAGAACATAAAACTTATTTTAATTTTTAACAATGAACTATATCGAGAAATAGAACAATACAAAACAGGATGGTACCCAGGCGCTATTCCAACTGCGTATGTAAGGATTGAAGATTTCTTCACATCAGTACAACAAATTGAAACGCACACGAGATATGGTTTTGGCTCCTCCAAGAATCATAACGGCATCGAAATAAAAATAACGTACACTAATGGCAATGTGGTTGATACTATATATACAGGGAAAAACTGGAATGGTAAAACTATACTTGGGCCATCAATGCTCGTAAAAATGCAATTTGAAAATGGAAAATTATCAAAAGTATATACTAATGGTGTTGAAAGAAATGTGAGCCCAGAGGATACAAAGAACCCATTGCATGATCTTGTAAAAAACTTGATTAGTTATGATGCGCAACAAAATCATGATCTTTATTTTCTTCCAACAAAAACACAATCTCAGATAGATACTGAGTGGGGCGTAGCAAAATGAACTTCGTTACTTTATAAAGATTGTTTAAAATTATACATTAATTATTCTAAATTTTAGATACTAGTGATTAGAGCAAAACTAGTACATGTACGATATACTATATCGCATTATGAAATCAAGATACATAGTTATTGCAGCTTGCGCGTTAGTGCTCATTGGTTTACATTTTTTATTAGATAAACCAGTGGATACTAAAAATGACTCAGCTAAAAAACAAGTACTACAAACAACAAAGAATATGGAAACAACAAAGTTAATTATTGAAGATGAAAAAGTGGGGACTGGAACAGAAGCGAAGGCAGGGGATAGTGTGACTGTACAGTATGTCGGTACACTTACCAACGGCATGGTATTTGATGCATCACGAAATCATGGTGAACAAGGGTTCACATTTATTCTTGGTAGAGGAGAAGTGATCAAAGGATGGGATCAGGGTGTTGCGGGGATGAAGGTAGGAGGAAAAAGGAAGCTCACTATTCCGTCAGATCTTGCATACGGTAACCGTGCAGTTGGGGATGTTATTCCAGCGAACGCAACGCTTGTTTTTGAAGTGGAACTTATAGGAACAGACGTTAGACATTAGACTGTAGACTTTAGCTAAATACATAATAGTAAAGCTGATCTTTTGGATACGCTTTACTATTTTAGTATTCTCAATAAAAAAGAACGAAGGGGTTGCCTTCGTCCTAAGGTGTAAACATACAGGTATCATCTGACCAGGGTTATGAGGTCTGGAGTATTGGGCCGAGTACCTTCCTTTTCCATATACATGAAACCAGTCTGTCTTTTGCAGTTAGGACACGTATACTCTGCATAGAGTTTTAGTATAGCATTACTAGACTCTATGTAGACACTACCTAAGGTAATTTTCTTTGCTATACTATTCATATGATAAAAGCTTCGCACAGTCTTTCTGATATTGCGGTTTTGCGGGGAGGAAATAAGAACTTTACAGTCTCTCTTAAAGAGGGGGCTGAAGTACTCTCTTCCCTTACAAAAATTGGCTATGAGCCAGTTGATGTACTTATTGGAAAGGATGGTGAATGGACATCCCATGGTGCGCCAACTGATGCACATAAAGTGTATACAAAAGCTCATACTATTGTCGACACCACACGAATGCATAAAGAAGAGTACCAAGCACTTGCAAAAAGAATGCAGATACCACTTATCTTCTCAGAGGATCAGTCAATGACACTAAATCGTGAGGATTTGTATCGCATACTTCGTCAGCAAGATATTAAAGTACCAGATACATTTGTAGTGCGAGCGCATATCCCACTTAAAGATGGGATATTCCGCGATCTCTGGACCAGGTTTCATACGCCACTTTTGGTACGACCACTTCACAAAGAAGCACTAGTACCTTCTAAAATAGCCAGGACATTCCATGATCTTGAACACACCCTTCGTGACTACCATACACATGGAATCGACGTGCACGTACTCACTTATAGAAAGTTGCATACTACGTCGATGGCTATACTTCCAAATTTCAGAAACCAGAAAGTCTACATACCAATGTGGGTAGATACATTTCCAGAAGATGGAGAGCTTCCAAACAAAGAGGCAAGAATGCAGCCACATCTACAGGCACCAGAATTTAGAAAAGAAAATATGCGAGCAGTAGCTACAAAGGTGTATAACGCTCTTGGGCTCACTACTCCAGCATGTATCGACTTAATTAATCACAATAACGAGTATATTGTTGTAAATATAGATCTTAATCCATCGCTTCGTAAAGATGGAAGATTTATGCAGTCACTTATGACAACTGGAGTAGACGCTGGGCACTACATACATGAGTGTATAAAAAATAGTAATGACACCGAAAGATAAACAACTCATTAGTATTATTCTGGGCCTTCCCTTCCTTATTGTTATTTGTATATTTTTGGTAAAGTATTTTTTGGGATAGAGCTATTTTAACTTTTTCTTCATTAAAAACCCGCATAATTTTCTTGTTAGAAAATTTGCTCTCGCTCGACTACTCGCCTTGCGTGGCCGTTTTAAGGAAGAAAAAGTCAAACGCAAACATTTAGTGATTAGATTAAATCCCGCCGTGCTTATACACGTGGCGGGATTTTTTGAAGCTAGAGTACTTCTTGATATTTGGCTGAAAAGAATCCAAAGTTTGGCCCAGCGAGGGCTTGAGAAATCTTTAGATCGGGTGTATATCCACAAATTTGAAAGAAGAAGTCCAGTACTTCTTTTTGTAGGGACAGATCAGGTGGTTTTTCTTTTGAGACTGGTTGGGTATCAATTACCATGACTACTCCTTGGGTATAATGAACAAGCTTACTTTTTTACTATAGCATATTTTTGAAACTTTCCACAATAAAAAGAGCTGTATCATATTTGTGTATGATTTTTGTTCAGATATTGATTCAGGTGCGAGTCGAGTAAAGTTTTTATGACTAAGTCGTACACAGACGTACGACGCAGGAATAAAAAATTTACCCAGCGAAGCAGGTGGAGCAAGTTAATATCTATTTACGTCGAAACTTGCTAGTTTCGACGCGAATTTTACGCTTAAAATTCGAAAGTAAAAACCGCCTCCTCTGGTAAGTGTAGCGGTTTTTACATGTTCTTATTACTAAAAGTTCTAAGAGACGTCTTTGTTTGATGCGTACGGCTGCTTCTTAAGCTGTAGGTGCAACAACTTTTTTGGGAGCTGTCTTTGCTATAACTTTTGACGCTACCGTTTTGTTGGCAACCTTTTTAACGGGCTGCTTCCCAGTTGTTTTTGAAGCCGCATCTGCTTTTTTATCGGCATCGACAAGAAGTGCCATTGTAGCCCATTCACCAAGTTTTTTTGCGGCTATCATTGCACCTGCTTTCTTTGCGTATCCTTCTGATCCACAAACAGGTTCTCCGTTTTTAGCAATTAGTCTGAATCGGTACTGACCTTTCTTGTCCTGATAGACTTCAAGGATTGTCATTTTTGACATATCTTTTTCTGTACTTAAGCTGATAATGAAACAACTGCCTACAGATAAGTGTAACATCATCTATGATATACTCAAGTGATAAAGTGAAAGTTATTCACATGTTGAAGGAAAGTAGGTGATGGAAAAAACTAACGTAGTATGCAAATGAAAAACAGTAGCATAAGTTCCCCTGATAAAGAATTACTTAATGACATACTCATATATTATAAAAAATTCGGAAGACATGATCTTGTTTGGCGAAAAAAAATTACCCCGTACAAAATTTTAGTAAGTGAAGTAATGCTACAGCAGACACAAGTTTCACGTGCCCTTCCGAAGTTTGAAGAATGGATGAAGCTATACCCAACACTCACATCGCTTTCTGTAAGCAATCTTAGAGATATCCTTATCATCTGGCAAGGCCTTGGTTATCAACGTCGTGCAAAGTCTTTATTCCTTCTTGCACAAAAAGTAAAGAAAATACCAGTAACGTACGACGAACTGCTTTGTCTACCAGGAGTTGGTCCATATACCGCATCTGCGATATGTGCATTTGCATATAATATATTTAGTCATCTTGTGCTTGAGACAAATATTCGTACGGTACTTATTGAATATTTTCACCTTACTGAGACAGAGATTCATGATGGTGTGCTGTATGATGATCTTAAAAGATTGACTACGTATAAAAAAGTAAAAGATCTTGGTGCTCGACATTTTTATTATGCGCTTATGGATTATGGTGCATATCTAAAAACTAAAAAAATTTCTCATAATAAAAAAAGTGTTCATGCTGTAACACAATCACGGTATAAAGGGTCATTCCGTGAACTTCGTGCAAAAGTACTTTTTGCAATTACACACAAGGAACCTTTACCAAAAGATGAAAGATTAGAAGCTGTGCTACATGAACTTGTAAAGGAAAAATATATTATAAAAATGAAAACTAAGTATCAAATTGTCGGCACTTAATTTAATTCGCAGTCTTTAAGAAGAGTGTCTACCTGTTTTGGTGTCAAAATATGAACTGTCTTTAATTTAAGTCCATGAAGTACAAAAGACATGATGCGTATACGCTTAAGTGATATGACAGTTAAATTAAGTGCATTTAGCATGCGACGGATCTCATGTTTTTTTCCTTCGGTGAGAATAATTTTTAGTGAGTACCCTTCGTTATAAATGGACACTGCTTTTACAGGAGCATACTGAGCTTCTTGCGTCTTGATGCCTTTTTTTAGAAGTGTCACTACACGAGGAGTTGTTTTTTCACGTACCACTACTTCGTACTCTTTTTCTCGTGCAAATTTAGGGTTAAGAAGTGCGTCCACAACTCTGTAGTCATTACTATAAAGAAGTAATCCCTCACTTTCTTTATCTAGTCGTCCAAGAGGCTCACACCCTGGAAGGAGAGGTATTTTTCCTGTTGTTTCTCCTTTAGGTTTATGATAAAGAGCGTAGACCAAATCTTTTGCAATACTTTTTACGGTTACCACATCATTGTAGTGCACTTTACTTCCAAGCGACGCTTGCTTCTTATTGATAGTTACAAAACCCTGATTGATGTAGTCATCAATAGTGCGACGTGAACCGACACCCTCATCACGAAGAAACACATTGATTCGCTTCTCTTCTTTGTTTGTTGCTTTAATTTCTTTCATGGTAATATATAATTTTTTAACGAGTATCTTTCATTGGGAGTACGTAGGATATACTCCATAATATAGCACACCCTAAGATAATAAACATAAGTTGTGGACGTTCACCAAGGAACGGAGCAACGATTACCCCAACAGTTCCAATGATTAACATTCCAAGTCCTTGCATGTTAATGAAAAGTACAGTAAGCGAAGGATCTTCGGCACCTACTTTTTTAAAATAATAGGTAAATGACATGGTTTCAACAAAAGATGCTCCTATGCGAGAAACAATGAGCAAGAGAATCCACACCCAGAGTGCGTTTGTGCTGATGACAACAAAAAGAAATGTTGTGACAGTAAGAATAAGTAATCCAATAATAAGCATCTCTTTTTCTCCAAATTTTTTATCAGCTAAGTATCCAAGTTCGTACGGAAGTACCACAAGAGGAATAAGAGAAAATGGTAAAATCACCATCATATAGGTTGTAAGTGGAATTCCGATATTGGTTAAGTAAAGTGGTGAATAAATAACCATTGTTGCATAGAATGAACTCACAACAAGCTCTCCAATAATTGCAGCCCGAAGGTTCTTATTTTTAAAGGCTTGCCGTGCTGCACCAAATAAGTCAATCTGATGATACGCAGGTTCGCGCATATGTTTTAAATATGTATAAAGGAAAAAGAGATATGGTATAAGCATACAGGCGGCAACTGTGTAGAGTGTTGCGAAGGAATAATGTTTAAGAATAACCCCTCCAATAAATGGTGATACAAGTACAGCCAAGTTAAATACTGCTAAGAATAATCCACGAACACTTCCAACTTTTGCATGAAGTGTAAAGTTTTCAATAAAAATATTAAGAGAGATATAAAGGAGGACTTGTAGTACAAAATGTATGATAAAAAGTAGTGGAAGGAGATACATATTCTGGGTATGTCCAAAAATAGTAATAACAACTATCTCTGCAAGAGCAACGCCAAAGGTAAATCCATACGTGTGGAATTTTTTGATTGAGCGAGCTATGTTAATAGAAGCAATCAGCGCTACAATACTTCCAATCATGTAGATCGCACTCACCATAGATGAGTTAAAATACATGTGCAGATATGATGACGTCGCATATACAGGGATGGCATAATGTAGTCCAAAAAGGAATGTCATCATGTAGGTGACCAGGAGAAGTTTATTTCGGAGAATTGAATGCATGTACTTTAAATGTTTTAAGAGGTAGATTTAGTATAGCAATGAGCAAGTCTTTTTTATAGGTTACTGTGTTGATAGGGGTATAGTGGAAGAAAGAAGGGGCGCCGTAGGCGCCCCTTATTTCTTATGTTTAGAAAAACTACACACTAATAATCACCGGAATAATCACCGGACGCTTAGCCGTCTTTTGTAATAAGAACTTTGTCGTAGCTTCTGCAACATCTTGCTTCATC
>JAYWBQ010000005.1:0-20257 GCA_043781255.1 Minisyncoccota bacterium
GGGGAAATCTCTATTTTTAAAAGAGTTACCACTTCCCAAAAACTCTAAAACCATCTCGTATAGATGTCGCCATTTCTTTTGAAATGAGATACTTTTCTATAGCTTCTTCTGCTATCCAAGCATATTCTGTATGTGCCTCGCTCATCACGACATCCCCCATCTCTACGCTGCACATATAAACAATCTCTACTGTGTGGCGGTTTCCATCACGTGAAAGGTATGAGAATGTCCGGAAAGGTTTATCAACTGTAATATGGAGACCTGCTTCTTCTTGGTACTCCCGTATCAATCCAGAAGATGGATCTTCACCGAAGTTTAGCTTGCCTCCAGGAAGCTCCCAGTAACCAGGAAGAAAAGTTTCCTTGTTACTTCTTTTAAGAATAAGTGTCTTCTTTTCATTTATAATAAAGCCAGTTACCACAATTTTTTGAAATTTTTCCATATAATTCAATTCTTTAAGTATAGCAACATATTCATACTTCTTAGCTCATCTGGTATACTCATATCTATGATGCAAAAAAATCCAATTATCATTTCTGTCGGAGGATCTCTTCTCGTGCAAGATACCATCAACACTGATTTCATTGCCAGCCTTAAACTCATCCTTCTCGAACAAATTAAAAAGGGTGAGCGTTTTATTTTAGTGACAGGAGGCGGTAAACCTGCACGTACCTACCAAGCAGGTATTCGTGCCTTCTTCCCTGACTCACAAGTAGATGCTGATTGGATAGGCATTCATGTAACAAAGTTAAATGCACAACTTCTAAAAATAATCTTTAAAGACTACGTCCACGGAGAACTGGTAAGCGACCCTGACGTAAAGTTAGACTGGAACACCTCTATTCTCCTTGGTGCCGGATACGAGCCAGGCCACAGTACTGACTATGATGCAGTATGTCTTGCTAATACATACGAAGTAAAAAAAATAATCAATCTCTCGAACATCGACTATGTCTATGACTGCGATCCACGAACGAACCCACACGCAAAGAAGATTGAACGTATGAAGTGGCCAGAATTCCTAGATATTATTCCAAAAGAGTGGACTCCGGGGCTTAACAGTCCATTTGACCCCACTGCCGCACGACTTGCGCATGAAAGTAACATCGAAGTTGCAATGATAAATGGTGACCATCTTGATAGACTTGCTAACTGCATAGAAGGAAAGGAGTTTATTGGAACAAAAATCGATTAAGGAACAAAAAGCGCAGCCTTCGGTGATCCGTACCCCCTTTAGTAGACACTTTTGGTGTCTACTTTTTGGGGTACGGATCACGGCTGCGCTTTTTGTGTAACACGACGTACTATTCAGAAACTTTCTTGTCCTTGTAATACGCAATAAAATCGTCTTTTGCATCTTTCCATTCTTCAAAAAATTTAGAGATACTCTCTGCTCTTCCTTCTGTAATTTTAGTAGGATCAAGAGGAGGAATTTCTGGAGCGTCACCCCCTTTTGGGTCTGCATTTATCTCTTCAGTAGAATCTAGTGAAACTTTCGAATACATCTGCCCACTTGTAAGAAGTTTTGTATACCAATGTCTATTGTCACCAAAAAAATCTGTAACGGTATCTTTATTTTCTAGAATAAATACTTTCGACACTTCAAAACCTTCCCCTTCTAAACTTTGCTGACTAAGTTGTGATTGTTCTAGGTTCATATATGTAAAATTATTTTTTAAATTGTATCACGGTTGTGTACATAAGTGCCAGGAAAGCAAATAACACCACCGCCATAAATGGGAATGTCACGAAGCCAAATTCTATAAATGAAGGCTTCGCACAGTCCACCGCAAAAGGAGCTGACGAGCATGGTTTCATTAAGTCAAAACCAATTTGAAGAGCGTGATGGTAGGTAGCGACCGCAAAGCCAAAGATCGAGAGGATAAGTGTATACGGCAACACTGCCCGGTCTTTTTTGTACCATGCGTACCCAAACATAACTACTTGTGGGTACAAGAATACTCTTTGGTACCAACAGAGGTCACACGGCGCATAGTGAAGCACCTGGGAATAAAAGAGTGTGAGGAACAAGCCACCTAGTGTGACAAAGAAACCAATAGGGAAAATATAATTACCAAGGCACTGTGCATATTTCCCCATATCCTTTTTATATAATAGATACACAACCGCTATTGCAAAAAGTGTTACAAAAATTGCACCGACAATTGTAAGTAGTGCTAAATAATGAGTGAGAGTTGCCGCATAGCTTGGATGTACTTCCATATATACTATAAATTAATGTTAAAAAATATCTCTACCTAAATCTGACTGACGAATTATTGATAAAAAAGTACCAATAGGTATTTCCCTTTTATTCATAGGGACAATGACAGTTGTTTTCAAAAGCTCATTATAAAACTTTCCATGACTTCCTTTTTGAGAGATACAAACAAAACCATTCTTTTCTAAAGTTTTTATAATTTCTTTAGAAGATAGAAGTTTAGGCATATAAAGAAGTCTCAAAAATAACAGGTACACTTATTTTTGTTAGCTTCTTAAAAGAAGTAGTTTCTTCAAAATAAAGTTCCAAGGCTTCCTTAAGATTGTTCTCTGCACTTTTTTTAGTGGAACCAAAAGAAGAAATATCTACATTAAGACATTGTGCTACGTAGTGTTTTCCTTCTTTCCATACAACATTTTTTAAACTTATTTTCTTCATATCTTTTAGTATACAATAATTATACACATAATAAATATGACATACCTAAAACAGAATCTTTCTCCTTTGCGATACTTTCTATATAAACTTTAATTGCATCCTTAAGATTCTTTTGAGTTTCTTCTATTGTTTTTCCAAATGTGTGACATCCTAAAAGAGCGGGTACATAGCCATGAAAATATTTTCCATCTTTTTCTATAATTGTACGGAATGTGTAGGACATACCTCTATAGTAGCATATGTCAAATAATTTTAGAAAAGTAGCTATCCTTATTCTTTTCCACGTCAGACTCTTCAGCTTGTACAGGTTTTTGGGCGGCTATTTGCTACTACATCATATATCTTATCCCCGACCAAAATGACTCCAGGAATCAAGGAAATCAGATAGAGGAATGAGAACGGCGAAGCATGCACCAGTCTCCACCAAGCACGTGACTTGCTGTAGTACTTTCCAGACGCTTCGTCGTAGACTGCCCATGAATACTCGTCTTGGAATACCCTATACGCTTCCACATCAGTAGTGATGACAACGATCTCGGTATTCTTAAGGAAAAGGAATTTCCTGATAGACATGCAAGCCTGTCTGCAAAAGCCACAATCCTCATCATAATAGATAATAATTCCTTTCTTCATGTATAAGTCAATAGTACCATTAAATACAAAGCGTACCGTAAATACCCCATTGTATTTAGTGTTTATATTTAAGCTACAGTCTACAGACTAATACCATTTCTAATTAACCTTTACACATTGTCTGCACAAAAACACTATTTTTTATGAGGTAATTAAAGGCAAATATGTTGAGGGGTTTGTTAGGGATGGTATAAGGTCTACAAGCTGTTATTTCTTGTTCCAAATCGTTAGAAGCGGACTTGCCACGAAGATTGAAGAATACGTTCCAACCACTATCCCCACCATAAGCGTAAGCGAGAAGAACCTAGTCGTTTCTGGACCAAAGAAATAGAGCGCAAAGAGTGAAAGAATGGTAGTGAGTGATGTATTGATTGAACGAGTAAATGTCTGTGTTAGACTCTCTCCTACTATTTCTTCAAATGACTTTTTCTTTGTCCCTTCTACTTTCAGATTTTCACGAATTCTATCAAACACCACAATCTTATCTGAAATAGTCACTGCCATAATTGTAAGAAGCGCAACTACAAAGAGTGTGTCTATTTCCGCACCATACTTTGCGGAAAGATATGCATAGACTCCTGTTGGAATAATAATATCGTGGATAATTGTTATCATTGCGACCACTCCATACTTCCATGATGCAATCGGAAGAGACACTTCACGGAAAGCGAAAGCGATAAAGCCAAGGATGGCAATCACTACAGTAACAATTGCAATAACTGCCTTCTTTGTCATCTCCTTACCCATAGTTGGACCTACGGTATTTACTTGCGTGATAGTGTATGGTGAAGTTTGCTTGTTAAGAACAGTACCCATAACCTTGATAGTTTCCTCGTATGACTTTGAAGAAATAAATTTAAACGATGTGGCACTTGTTGTAAATGTCTTTACTTCTTTTCCGAGAAGTTTTGCTCTATCAAATGTTGGGACTGGTGTCGTGCCATAGTTAATTTCTACAACAGTTCCTCCAGTAAAATCAATACCTTTTTTAATGCCGAATGTAGAAACAAGGAGTGCGCTTCCTACTACCATGAGGATAGCTATTCCGATAAACAGTGATTTATATTTTACGATAAACATATTTGTAAGGTTATTTAGTAAAACCTGAACCGAATAGGAAGCGACCAACTTTACCTGGTTTTTCAATTAATGCTGCACGTAAAAGTGCACGAGTTACAATCTGTGCTGAGAAGAGTGAGACCACCGCTCCCAAAAAGAACGTAAATGCAAAACCTTTTACAACAGAAGTCCCGAGCCAGAAGAGAATGACAGATACGATGATTGCTGCAATGTGTGAATCCCTGATGGATGTCCACGCACGGACGAATCCTACTTCCATTGCTTCCTTAAGTCCTTTTCCGTGGCGAAGTTCTTCTTTCATTCTTTCAAATGTAAGAACATTGGCATCCACCGCAAGACCAAGAGAAATAATGAGGCCTGCAATGCCCGCTGAGGTGAGTGTCACGGGGATCAATTTGAAGATCGTAAGCATGAATGCAAGGTATGAGATAAGAGCAAGAGAAGCCATCACACCCGGTAGTCTATACCAAAGGATCATAAAAACAACGATTAATCCAAAACCAACAACCGCTGCTTTCTTCCCTGCACCGATAGCTTTTTCACCTAAAGCTGGTTCTACGATTGTTTTACCAGTTAAAGCAATTGGCACAGGAAGTGCTCCTGAGTTAAGGCGTCCGACCATGGTACGTGCTTCTTGTACGGTAAAAGACCCGGAGATCACAGCTTTACCAAGAGTTATTTCTTCGTTAACAACTGGAGAAGAGATGGGTACACCATCTAAGAAAATAGCAACTTGCTTGCCGATATTTGCCTTTGTAATTTGTGCAAAGAGTTTAGCACCAGTATCATCAAAGGTAAGCTCCACCATCGGACGATTCGTAGTTGTATCAAATCCAAGCGAAGATTTTTTAAGGTATGTTCCTGTAAGACCTGTGCTTTCGTAGTTACCGATCATGTCATACACGGTTGAAGATGCAGACAATTCTTTGGCACCTTTTTTAAGCGTTTTGAATTCAAGTACCGGAGTTTCACCGATTAATTTTGCAGCTTGATCAATATCCGCAATCCCTGGAAGTTCAACAACAAGACGCCACTCATTAGCCAGACGACTATAGGATGTGGTAACCGTAGGTTCACGAACACCGAAAAGGTTCACCCGACGCTCAATAACGTCTCGTAATGCATCTACACTATCTTGTACAACCGTACCCTCTGGGAGGGCTTTTGTATCAATGGTATAGGTTAACGCGGCCCCACCTGCAAGATCGAGCCCTAATACGAAGTCCTTTTTAAAGTTACCATTTAAGATAACATCCCCTTTCCATAGCCACCCGATAATAACAAGAACCACCACAATCAACCAAAATGCTTTAATCTTTGCTTTCATATATGTTAATTGTGCCATTCTACCACAGAATTGAGTCTGAAGTTAATAAACTAAAAAATTAAAAGAAATGGGCTTTCGTCTCAAAATATATCTTTTTTTGTATCACCATGACACAATTAAAAGATAATTATGATACGATTATCCAACATAACTAGCCAATCAAAAATAATTGATTTTATTCGCGAATAATACCCCGTGGCGTCAGCCCAGGGATGTAGCTAGTTCGTGTGTTGTACTCAACACACGACAAACATCGTAGATGTTTGTACGATACAATGCTTTGCAGTGTATCTGATACCCCATGGCGTCAGCCCGGGGAGGTTCATTGCAAAAAATAAAAAATCTACCTCAAAAGAAATACAAAACTATGTAGGTAAGATAACTCGCCCAACACTTTCACAATATCTTAAGGAACTCAAGAACTTTTCTAGTAGCACCCCTTCTAGAAGGGGTATATCGACAACTTATTCTCTTTCAAAAGAGAATATTATACCATTTCTAATCAACCTTTACAGATTGTCTGCACAAAAACACTATTTTTTATGAGGTAATTAAAGGCAAATATGTTGAGGGGTTTGTTAGGGATGGTATTACATCATACTTATATAAAATAATAGGCATGGGTTTACACCATAATTAGTTACCCTTAACAGGTTGTTCTATGCTCATATAATACTTTAGTAATTCAAGCATGACCGCTCCATTAAGGTTTTCATACTTTTTAATAAATTTCCCGTCAACAAAAATTAAAATCGTTGGCGTATACCGTATATCAAAAATAATATTTTCATTTTTTTGTTTTTGGATAATAGCACGCACAGTTTCATCATTTATACATGTATCTAATATTTCTTTTGATGGAACAAACCTATATGCAAGTTTTTTAACCCATTGATTGTTTTTTTGAGAATCGTCATACGAACTAAAAATATTCTTTATAAATTCAAAAAAAATAGCATCATTTGTTTGTTTATAAACACATTCACTGATAAGAGCCTTCTCTTGTGAGAGAGGTTGAGAAGCTAAAGGATTATGTCGATAGATAATATTAATATTTTTAGAAGAAGTTGCTAATGTACTTAGAAAAGCATCTTCGTTTATATATGATTTTCGACAATGAATGCAATCTAAACTGATATAGTTGACTAATGTTATCCGAGACGTAGTACTTTTTAATCTATAATGATCACTTACTTGAGGTAGAGTATAGTCCACTTCACTAGCTTGATAGACAGGAGCGACCTTACGAGCACTTACTGCATTGAAGCCAAAATAAAATAAAAAAACTAGTACACTACAAATAAGAAGACAATAACTGCCATACTTTATAGTTCTACTTTTTAACATTATAAGGCTTATCTAGCGGGGTTGTATTTGAAGTATAACTTTTTTCATTATACGAGCCTCCAAATAAACTCTTTGTAATAACAGGTAGACCTTCATCATTCCAGTTCTTAAGACCACCTTTAATTCTGGTAATATTTCTATATCCATAATGTTCAAGATACGAGTATGCAACTCCAGCGAGCCTCCCTCCGGTACAAAGGAGATAAATTTCTTGATCAGTATTTTTCGGTAAAGGAATGCCTTTTTCATTTTTAATGCCATGAGTATCATCATACATATAATGTATAGGTAAATTAATCGATGAACTAGCGTGAGCTTGATCATACTCATATCCTGATCGTACATCAATTAAAAGAATACTCTTCTTTTGTTCAAGAATATTCTGGTATGCAATCTTTGGGTCAATATCTCTAATTTTTGGCAAGATTAAATCTGTATAACGTAAAGAAGGAACCATAAGCGTCAAACCTATACCGAGAAGTAGTCCCAAGAAAACAAAGCCTAGCATACTTTTAGTAAGTAATTTTTTGACCATACTTTTGGTAACTATTTCACTAAGAGTTCCCATTTTTTGATAAATTGAACTGATGATGTAGAATTATGTGCACTTACTACGTAGTTTACAATACTCGGATATCCTAACCCGTGAGTTGTTTTCAAATTAGTGCCAACCATTGGAGTGATACTTTCTCCTTCAAGTTTAGTCATAAGAGATCGAGCATCATCCTGTAATTTCTTAGATAAAAGATAATCTAGATAATTAAACATTATAAACTGCTTAGTAATGTCTTGATGAAAAGCAAGACTTGAAGTGTATGCCCTATCGAAGTAGCTTCTGACTTCAGTTGTTGTTGATACTCCGTAGGTTTCAGCATTTCTTAAGAATTGTGCTGTGGCAAGATATGCTTGAGGTGTGAAGTGTGAGAGGCCATCATTTTGATCGAAGAATTTTGTCGTCGAAGCAATCTGTGGCATGTATGTGTTATACATTGCTTGTGCAGTTACTTTCGAAGGATTTTTCTTCAGCTCAAGTCGGGCGACTTTAGCAAGAGCAATGTTCATCGGGTACAATTCAAGAATTTTCTTGTTCACCACAAGAGCTATCTCATCTTGGGACATTTTCTTGGTGGAAGTTGCATCACTAAAGAATACTTTAAGCAGCTCAGGATTTGCATCCCCTGAGGCATACTGAGCAATCTGTGTCATAGCGTACGCTCTATTTAAATTAGAGTTAGTCGTATCGTTAGCTATTTTTATATAATAGTCAGCACCAGCATTCCTATCAAGGGAGACCAGTGAAGAAGCAGCGTATAGTTTTAAGACTTCTGCTTTGTTTTTATCAGTTTCAGTTTTTGAAAGTGTATCAAGAGAGTTGAAGACTTCTTTGGTGTTGGTTGTTTCGAGTTGAGATATAAGCGGACCTGCTTTTTTGTCACTTTTTAGGAGAATGACTGGGTTTTTTCCTTGATAGTTGTTATTTTTCTCTTTATTTTTGTATAAGTAAAGAGCTGTTACAGCTATAACTGTCATTAACAGTAAAAAAAGTCCAACAACCAGAAAATTAACAGGCTTTTGCTCTTGGGTTTCAACAGTAATATTTTGATCATTCATAGAAAAATTATTTTTTTATATCGATAACAATGTTATTTTTTATCATAGACCTTGACCTTCAAATACTACCACAACATCCAGCACCCTCACACCCCCCCCCACCACCTACCAAATCAGTATTAAACACCCACGTTGCAGGATCATCAGCATAAGCTTTCTGAAAAAAATTAACTTCTGCTACATTAGAAAGCTTTTCTTTCTTTATAAAAAAATTAAAAACAAAACCTACAACAACAAAAGGTACAGCGAGGATTGAAAAGAATACTAATTTTTTTCTCATACATATATGATACCACAAAATTGTTCACCTTTTCTTTATGGGAATGGATTTATTTCACTATTCTGTGGATAAGTACCTTTAAGTACTGGTCGACTATACACCTCCGACAGGCTGAAGAAAAAGGTAGCAGGAATAATAACTTTTGCACTATAGTATGTATAGTCTTGTAGGTATTCTTTTTCTGGATACATATACAGGACATCTCCAAAGAGATGGCAAGCGTGTGCGAGAACATCAAAATCATCAAACTTATCATGCTTTTTTGTAAATGGCAGTGACTCTCCTTCTAGAAACTTTGTGAGATGTGGTCTATTCTCTAAAAAATAGGCATGATTATACAACATGACTCTACTAAAAGAATCCCCGTAGAGAGTATCCACAAATCCAGACTTAACAGCCTCTATATCCTGTGCTGTAAACTTGCATCCACCTTGTATCACAATATTTTCATACCATAAATAACTTGAAAAAGCTTCACTTACTGCGCGTTCTATAACCATTTCCATGGTTATACCTGAAGCTCCTCCACAAGACCATCCCCCATCACGAACAATAATAGCAATAACACTCGGAATCAAGGCTTTTCTAGAATAGTTAAGCACGTTAACGATGAATCCCCGTTTTTCTAAATCTTTAATAATTCTATATGCATTACCTATGTGAGGAAGAGACTCTACATCTATTTTTTCCGGAGATTCATTTTGATACCAGGATTCTAAAAAATAATGTCTGTTGAGTATCTCACCCACACCCGATGTGAGAGCATCTAATTTACTGTACCCTGCACCTGCACCGTGAGTACTCGACTCAATAATATTTTTTTCATCTGTAAAAGTAACATAATTGTTAAAAAATACCGTCTGTGCTGGTATATAATACTCCTTTCCATCTTTGGCATTGGTAACAGTAACCCAAGAAAATATGTCATCATCTCTAATATTACTCTTTGGAAAAGTTTTTTTCTGTAATTCAGTTGGTTTTGGAAACGCGTCTAATGGTATATGTTGCATATTGTCTTTTCGCATTTCAAGTTCACTTGCACATACAAAAGATTGGCTGGTATTTTGACTGGTATTTTGGCTGGTATTATAGCGTAGTGCAGTACGTTCAAATAACTCACCAAAAGCTTTTGCGTAGGCTTCACTCTTATCAGTCGACGTCCCTCGACAAAATGTTTCATTATCACTTGTTGTAAGGTACACATCATGAAAGGTTAACGAGTCTAATTCGTATGAATAATACGTCACCGGAGTTTTACTGAGTAAGCCACGAGCAATAAGCTCTTGCATAAATAAAGAGACGAGGTACATGTCACCTTTTTTGGTATCAGAAAATTCATGATATACAAGAATAGACCAATCACTCCACGAAATTTTTTTTGGCATAAACATAAACGGAGCATTTCTTGTCCTCCGTAGTTCATACACCATTTCTCCTAAGAGGTTATTTAGTTTTTTCATAGAGATGCCAAAGATTAAGATACGTATGGACCAAATGCGCATTAGTATCAAGACATATATACTGACTAGACTCATTCTCAGAATACAGATACTCTATATTCTCTTTTTGATACGGATGAATATAGTCTTTGTACTTGTCTACGTTTCTTTTTTCTAAAAAAGCAAAACAACTTTTAAGCAACTCAAATTCTCCTCTTCGTGCAAAATCTTCCATGCATTTAGCAACCCCAGAGGTAAAAATGTTCCCGTCGTTTAGGTATCCTTTTTCAAATTTTTGTTGTATGACACTATTTGCTTTTTGTAGTATATGAGACTCCACGTACAAAGCATGTGCTGATAACTCAGAAAAATAAAACGGCAAACACGTTTCCTTCATATTTGAATAGAGTAGAAAATCAAACATTTTTTTGCATTGTAGGAAAATTTCTTTTGAAAAAGAATACTCCTTGCGGAGATTTTCACATTCTATGTAGGTAGACATGTATAGGTATGCGCTCACCGGATACGCATAGAGTGACCCATACTTCTTAGTCTCAAAATCTTTGAGTATCACAGTATATTCTTGATTAAAATTTTTTAAAAACCTCATTCCATAGAGGCAAATATATAGCATCTCACTCTCTTTGAGAGATATGCTAGCAGTGCTATATATACTCCAAAAAAGTGTTATGAGTTCTTGTTTTTTATGCCCATCTATATCATCAATAAACCCATACGCATACGCTTTACTTAAGGTAAAAAGGATAAATGACATCCTTGGGTAGTCATCATCTTTTTTTCCGTTCAGATGCACTCCCACTTTTCCATTTTTAAAATCACAATAATGGTAGAGGATTTCTATATGTTTATGGAGTTTATGTTTATCAAAAAATTGCATACTGGCTATTACACGCTATCTATTAAATACTATTCTTAACAACCTCTTTAGAAAGCACTTCTCCATCTTCATCTATCCATTCATTGTGTGAAAAAGGTTTATACTGGAGTACACAAGCATCCTCACTATCAACTATTCTTCTGTAAGGAAGGCCATTTAAACTATGATCATACGTCCAGGTTATTTTTTGTACTTTTTCAAGTCTACAGAAACGCTTAATTTTGAACCACTCTTCATACGGATCACAGCTATACATCGCTGTTGTATTTTTTGCCTGCAAATTCTCTGTACTACCATCTTTATAATAAATTTTTTTATGTGATTCACACTGATGGTTACCATCATACATATAATACCCGTAGCGATATCCCTCACCAGTCATTCGTTCATCGCCTTTAATATATAAAGGAAGTGTTTGGAGAAGAACCATTACAAAAATAGCAATAATCGCAAAATAATCTTTCAAATATTTTTTTTCAAAAATAATTTCCTCTTTTTCAAAATAAAATAATAACCACAACAATGGCAACAAAAGTAACGAATATCTAAAACCAACCATGCTAATGCTATACATATGAAACCCGGTTAGTAGTATAAGAGCACTTAGTCTATACGTTCTATTTTTAGAAAAAAGTAACGTAAGCGGAGGAATAACGCACAGTAAGAAGAAAAACATACCCGCATAAGGAAGAAAAAACCTTGGAACAAGAGGAACTCCAAGTGAAAGTGATGTGAAAATGCTCCCTGTCATATACCCAGCATGCAATTTTATAACAGCAGCACACAGGTAAAACACAACAAATACTACTCGTAGATAAAAAATTTTATACACCGAAAAAAGTAATACGAGCCCAAAGAAAATCCCAAGCACATTATAATTTCCTGGTACGAGATACGTCAAGAAATACTGATATATTATTTTGTATAAAAAAGGAATCGAAATAAAAAATAAAAACTTTTGGTACTCTTTGGTGTATAAAAAATATAAAGCAAGGAATAGGAAAACACCAAGAACCATATAAAGAATATTTTGACCATAACTAATGGGAACAGTATCCAAAAAATAATATCGCAAGCAACTTTGAAAATATGGTGGACACACCGCCATATTGTTGGTGGCATATTGAAGGGTGATGTACTTGTTACCTATCCAACTTGAAAATGTTTGAAACAGGTCAAAGATAAACAGAAAACATATCGTGGGGAGTATGGGTTCTTTAAAGTTAATTATTTTTGACAGCATGTAGTGATACCATAAGATTAAAAAGAAAGATGTAGTATAATCATACTACATGGTTAAAAAAAATATACTAGACACTACACTATATATACTTACAAGTGCCAGTTTTAAAAAAAATACTTGGAAAAGAATAGGTAAGTACTTTCTTTTTTCCCTTGCTATCCTTCTTCTAACCTGGGGTATAATTCACCGTCAACAACTTCTTTTCTCCATTGGCGACCTTGCTTTTGGAGGGAAAGTAGCCCATCACACATTCTATAATCTACAAGTTGCAGAAGTATTCTATACACTTGCGGACATGAGTAGTGATACAAAAATACCCTGGCTCAACTACCAAATATCACGGGTTAATTTTATCAAAGGAGACTTTTCAGAAGCTATACACTTCGCCAATAAAGAGCTAGAGCTTTACCCGGATAACTGTCGCACACATTATATACGAGGTCTTACCTACGCATACATGGAGAGACTTGATGCTGCTATTTCTGACTTTGAAACATTCAACATATGCTTTCCCAACACCTGGGCTGGGCATAATGATCTGGCATGGTTTTGGTTTAGAAAAGGAAATATGCAAAAAGTAGTGGACGTCATAGAACCGAGTGCCAAAAAATACCCCACAAACGCCTGGGTACAAAATACCTATGGGGTCGCCCTTATGAATCTTGGTAGGTACAAAGAAGCAGAAAAAGCTCTCCTCCTTGCACAAGCTGCTGCTGCCAATATGACCGAAAAAGACTGGGGAATAGCATACCCAGGAAATGATCCACGTGTGTATAGAAAAGGCTTGGATGTTATGAGGAAGTCAATTGAGGCCAACCTCACAATTATCCAGAATAAAAAAGCTATCCACAAATAACTTTCTTTACAAAAGAATACCCACATTTTTACTGTATACTTATCTCACGTATGAAACACACATTTAAATACTCTCTTACCAAGTTTTTTAAAAAAGTAGTTCCACAAGAAAAGAATTGGAATAAGTTAGCTGTACTTAGTATGCTTGGTATCATATTCCCTCTGTCGATGTACGCAGCATTTTTGTATCACCACAACAGTATTCCTCATGATGCCGAGCTACGTTTTTCAGAAATTTCAAGCAATTCAAGCATTGTAGGATCTGTCATTCCTGCAAGTTGCCAGGCTTATCCAGTTTATGGAGTCTCACACCATCTAGCAAAATGGTTCACCATGTTACTAAATGGCCCCAACAACCCAGCAACCACGTGGTTTGCACCAGGAGACACCGAAGGATACTGCCCTGGCACTGCACCATCGGCGGGGGTTTGTGGTACAACTTACGCTACAGAGTGTACTACTGGTTCCTGGACTAATTTTAGTCCAGGAACTCCCATTAGTACCTGGCAATGCTTGGGTACAACTGTTGGTGCATACAGTGGAGCAACTTCAGGAACTTGTAGTTATGTTGTGCCGGTAGCTCCTGCAGTGAATATCTACTTTTCAAATTAAAATTAATGAACTACCTCGCAGCAAGCTAACGAGGTATCGGGTGTCATTCCGGACTTGATCCGGAATCCAGGCTCTGGATCCCAGGTCAAGCCTGGGATGACACAATTCCGCAGCAAGCTGACGGGGAATATGATCCTAAGAGAGATTAAAAATACGTACGAGAAATTCTAGCACCCACGTTTTTCGACAATTTGTCACCCAAGTGACAAATTGTCGAAAAGTTACTTTTCTCCTTATATAACTAGCTTTATTTCTGGTAGGTTTTTTAAAAAAACATTCTCATTGCTCCACTCGCATTCCACTGCTTCTATCTTTTCATTTAGATAATATTGTTTCCCTAGACTGACGAGGTCCGTAGATAATCACCATGTTTTGAAAAGATTGCTACGTATTTTATCTTCAATCCTTCTTTTAAAGAAAATCATATGTAGATGATGGTAAATTGCAGGTTATCCGGCAATATTCACAAAAATGTATAAAACTGTTGTGGAATAAGTATAAAATTTTGTACCCTTTTCACAAAACTAGCTTTTTTACAGTTTCTACATCTTTATTTTCATGAGCATAGTATATACTTCTTGTATATGAAAGTTCCAAAAGAAAATAATATAGCGTTTATTGATGGGCAGAATCTGCACTTGAGTACAACCGCAAATAATTGGAAAGTTGACTATCGTAAGCTAAGAATTTACCTAAGAGATAAGTACCATGTGATGGATGCTTATTATTACTTTGGTTATGTTTCTGAAGAACAGCAAGGACTCTACAGCAACTTGCAGAGGGCAGGTTTTATTGTGGTTTTTAAAGAACACAGCTCTATCCTTAGTACAAAAAAGAAAGGTAATGTTGATACTGACATTGTATTTGAGGTAATGAAAAACTGTATCGATAACAAAGATTTTAATAAAATTGTTTTGATTTCTGGCGATGGAGATTATAAAAAAATGGTTGACTATTTAATACAGAAAGAGCGGTTTAAAAAAATACTTTTCCCAAGTAGAAAGTTCAGATCGTCTCTTTACAAGAAAATAACGAATAGCTACTTTGCATATCTTGACGATGAAGATATTAAAGAAAAAATAAGAAGAGGAGGAAGTTTAGACAAAAAGAAAAGGGTGCCTTAGGTAATTAACCGTTTGGACCCCTTTTCGTATGGATACAATATATATTATAGTGTTATATAAAAATACTGTCAAGAAAAAATCTAATACCGCTTAGAATATATGAAACACACAAGAAAACATATGATACCTTCAAGAAACTTGACAAAAAGACACATCTATAGTAGGATACGGAATACGAGTGCCATTTTTTGGAACCATTCTCGCGTAACAGTTCAGACTGTCGCGAAGTGGTTTAAGAAAAGGCATTCAGGTATTTTTTGTACATTCACAACCTCGCTGAAATTTTTCAGCACAACGGCTTCGGCCAAAAGGAGTGTTTCCATGAAATCGAAATCTGTGAAAAATATGGGTTCTATCGGTGGCCGCTTCGCGGCCACCGCCTGCATTCTCGCATCTGCTCTCATCCTCACCGCCTGTGGCGGAGGTGGTGGCTCTGCCACTGACCTCGTTGTAACCCCCCCTGTAATCGTGGCCCCACCTGTGGTCCTTGTCTTCTCGTGCTGGAATGGCACGATACTCTCAGGGACCGTGCAACCGACGAAAGTCGGATGTGCCGCAGTCCCTGATACTGCCGTCAAGGCAGTGATTACAGGGACAACGCTTTCCTTCTCTGGGATCCCCACAAATGCTACTCTTGCGAGTAGTACTGTGACGGCCCAAAGTGGTGGAAGTGTGGTAACCTGGAGTAACGGTACGATCACCTCCGGCGCAATGCTGTTTAGCACAACTTACAGCTTCATCGGTGGGAAGTTGACATTCAGTAACGCACCAGATCTGACGATCGCCGGCAGCTTCACCACGGGTGCCAATCCTGCGGCCTCAACATGTAACTCAACCACTCAGAAATATGAGTCCGGGGTCGGCGCTTGCGTCAACCAACCCGCGATCAAAGTACTGAAGTTGAATAAACTTCCTGTCGAATGCCAATTGAACCTTGACGCCTGCTACAATCAAAAAGTAGCAGACGGCACAATTCAATTTGCCCAAAGCGAGATCTCTGACCTTGTTTTTGCACTCTACATCACTTTTGACGATTTCGTCGTCGCGTACCCAGTACACAAAAGTGATGGTACTCCGCAAAACGTTGCTCGAGATATTCGTAATGGTGGTCAAAAAGGCAACCCAATTGATTGGTTTGCAGGATCAAAAAATGGTGTTACTTTTAAAGGATCCAAAGATGGAATTTGTGTTGAGTTGGCTCTCAACGCAAACAAAACCGCTTTCGCTACTACTCCTGTAACCTGCCCTAACTAAAAAATCACCGTCGTGTGATTCAGAACCGCTCATATCACTTTGTGATATGAGCGGTTTTTCATTTTTATAATTATACACACCAATTAATATATTTTTTGTAAATATACACATATCTACTGATATAATAGTTATATATGAAATTACTAAAAGTAGTATTACTTAGTTTCACTTTTTTATTAAGTCTGACGAACTCTTCATTTGCGTTAGATGTTTGTCCTGGAATTCCTAAGACACTTAATTGGTCAAGCTCTAATTGTACTAGTGGTTTTTCGGGAACAGTATCTGGAAGTTGTTCTCCTGGTTTTACTTTTCTCCCAGTCATGAATACCTCAGGATCACAACCAGTGACACTTAATTCAGGCTCATGTACGGCAACTATAAGTTGTAATGGGGCTTTGCCGTCAAATACTACTATTAATGTCTTACCTGCGAACGATCCCTCATGTGTCGTTCCAATTACAGGAGTCTGTAATAATTTAAGTGCTAATGCATGTACTGCTGGTACATTATCTGGGAGTACTGCCGATGGAGCAGGCTTCACCTGGTACTGTGACGGAACACCGAATGACGCACCTCACAGAAGTCCACAATGTTCTTGGCAACCATCAGCTATAGTCTGGCTTCCAGGTTCTGCAGCCTGTTCAACTATTTACCCTGGCTATTCTGGAAATATTACTTTTGAGTATGACAGTCTTGATATAACTAACATTCGAAACATTAACTCATCCGCATGTACTCCTCCAACTCCTGGTGACTGCTCGCTCCCATGGGGAGGAACTATTGCAAGTGGTGCTTCAGTAACTGCAAACCAAACAGCGAGTGTCCCTGCTGGTAATTCTTGCGTTAGCCAGACACGAACATGTACCAACACATCATTAAGCGGAACATACACCAACCAAACTTGTACAGTAGGTTCTTCTGGACCCATTGTAACTTCTCTTTCTTTTTCTCCAAGTACAATAGCTGTAGGAGGAACTTCTGTAGTATCCTTTACTTCTAGTAATGCTACTGCCTGCTACGGAACCGCTGGTAGTCTTTGGGTTGGGGATCTTGGCGGAGTATCAACACCTCCAGGCGGAGTGAGTACTCCGGCCATGAACACTGCAGGAACATTTTCTCAAGGAATCTATTGTACTGGTCCTGGTGGCACAAGTCCTACGGTGACGGCGAGTCTGACGGTAGGTTCTCCACCACCAACGTGTTCAAATGGTGCAACCAACTATCCTACATGCACCACAGGTGCAACAGGTATTTGTGGACCATTAAGCGGTGCATCTCCGCAGGAATTTCAACCGACGGGAGCAAATGCGTGCTCATTAGGAGCCTTCTTCATTTATGGAACTGACCCGAATGCATGGTTATGGAGCTGTGGACCTGTAACGTGTAGTGTTCCAAAGGGTCTTGCTGCTGGGGTAGACTGCCCGGCAACTGCAGTGACGTGGGGCTCATGTTCAGGAACAACAGGAGCCACTACACCTGGCGCTTGGGCTGCAAGTAACACTGGACTCCCTACAAGCTATACATATGCACTCGACGCAATTTCATACTCGGTAGTAGGCTCATATGTTGGATCAGCTCAATACAGTTGTACTAATCATGTTCTATCCGCACCGACATCTCAATCATGTAATCAAATACTCTGCACTGTTGCAACTGATGCAAGTGGGGCCTTCTCACCATGCACTGGACTCTGTGCTAATGGATCCCCTACGTACCCATCGTGTCCCCCACCACCATATCCTGATTTGACAGCTACCATGTCAGCCATCCCGACAATTCTGGTGAATACGCCTGTAACACTAAGTGGAACCATTACTAATGGTGACAATGGTTCACACACACCTACGTCCGGTCCATTTAATAACTTCATGCAGATGAGAAGTTATACCTATGATCCTATTTATGGTATTAGTTTTGGTAGCACAGTAAGTATTGGGTCTGTTATGAACACTCCTATTCTTGCTGCTGGAGCATCAAGAGTTATTAGTACAACACACACTTTTACATCCATAAGGCCCTCACCTGGCACAGGCTACATGATACGTCTGTGTGCTGATAAATCTTCCGCTGGAGATCTAGGCCTCATAGATGAGGGATCCCCCGCAGCAGAAGGTAATAACTGTAGCAGTTACCAAATAATTACTATTATCGCTTGTACAAATGGCGCAACAAATAACCCAACGTGTAACCAATGTCCTGCAAATCTAGCCTGGAATGCAGGCACGTCTTCCTGTGTCCCTTGTAGTAACGGTGGGTGCACCGGAACTGGAGGAAACCCTACCAATCCAATAGGGACTCTTATATGTACTAACGGGGCAAATAATCCGCCACAGTGTAATCAATGTCCTGCGAATCTTGCGTGGGATACTGGAACAAGTAGTTGTGTACCATGTAGTAATGGCGGATGTACTGGAACTGTAGGAGGAAATCCTACATCACCTATAGGAAATCTTGTCTGTAATAATAAATCAACAGCCACACCGCCTATATGCGCTTATTCTCAAGCAACCCCTAATCCTTGTTATATTCTTGATGGAGCAAGCACATGTACATCTGTTTTGACATTTGCCTCAGATCCAAACTACGTTGTTTCTCCTTATGCTATGGGCCCTACTGGCACAATAGGTAGTGGAGGAACTGCTGTTATTGACTATGGTACTAATAATTTTCCACTTGGTGGATATACCCCGGACTATAGTGGGTCAGCATCCTGGGGATCATTAAATGTAGACGGTCAATGTCTTGTTGGGTCATCATTTGATACCGTAACTACAAACACATGTATTTCTAGTGGCACACCACTTCCTGACCTTACAGCAGGACCCACTGATACAACGAACTTTGCTATAGGTCAGGCAACTGTAGTTACTTCACAGATTACAAATATTGGTAACGATGACGTGACCATAGCATTCCCAACATTCTTCCAAATAGCAGCAGGTCCTAATGGCACAGGAGCTATAGGAGGTATCACAGGTACAACGATCAACTCACTTGTATCTGCTGCGAGTAAGCCAACACAACGTACTTTTACCTTTATCTCCTCACAGAGTGGTTCAATGAGGGCGTGTGCCAACAAATCAAACGCTTCTACATTTGGTCCAGTATTAGAAGCTGATTCAACCAACAACTGCTCTGGAACTTGGACTAACTTCACTGTTACCGGCTGCCCTGCCGGGACTCAATGGGATACTCTGAATAGAGCCTGTGTTAATCCCCAAGTCATTGCATACTTCATAACCAACAACTACTACCCTCCAGGATCACTCAACTTCTCTTGTACAGGGTCTACAGATTACACTATTTTAGACACAACAAACAATACAGTAAAAGTTGCAACAACTACGTACACAACCGCAGTATCTTGGCCGGTAAGCACAGAAGCACAGTACGCGGTCAAATGTCTTTCTGGTAATGTGGCTGATAGTAAACCTCTTTACTATAGCGTATCCCCTCCTCCTGGTTCTCCTAAAATTAATCTTGTTATTACTCCAAGAACAATCACACCAAATGAAAAAGTTACCCTCACCTGGGACACGATATTCCCAATAAATACATGTAGTCTGACAGCAAAGGTAGTCTGCGCTAACAGTGCATGTAGTGCAGCACAGATAGTAGAGCAAGCTAAGTTGACAGCTGTACTTGTGGCGACAACAACTGATAGTAATGACCCTCACGGTTCTTCACGAAATCTCCAAATGGCTGTTAGGACAGTAGCCCCTGGTCATACTACTACTGACTTTAAAGCTCTTGGGAGGAAAACTCTTACAATAAAATATACCACTGATTTTATCTATGACTGTGGTAGTGGTAGGAAGGAGACAAAGAGAGTGCAGGTGACAAAGAATGAGGAAAGGTAGAGACATGTGCGTGCGTGTAAAATGAGGAATTTATA
>JAYWBQ010000006.1:0-20001 GCA_043781255.1 Minisyncoccota bacterium
CGCCCTCTTATTATATTTCGTTTGTAGTATCTATAGCCACCCAAAAACAAATAGCCACATTTTGTAATTAGGGAATTTCACAGATTTCCGTATAACATAAAAGGTGGAGGATTAACTCTGTTTTTGAAAAACCTCGGTATTTATTTTTGGTTGGCTACGGCTTGTTACTTTTTCGAATCTCTCAATTTATCAATTACAGTCTCATTTGGCATTTCTCGTATATCACGCACGAACTTATCATACATTTTATAACGATATTCATATTCTTCTACATCCATAATTGAATAGATAACATCCCGCCCAAGCTCAGCAGATAAAGCTTCTAGAACTTTTTCTGCTTTTGGACGTTTAATAACTTCACCAACAATTAAAATGTCCACTCGAGATTTTTCATCTCCGATAAATACTCCAGCAACAATGAAAAGTTTAATACGACCGATAATTTTAAAACGTGCTGCAAGCTCTCGCTTATCAAGTAAATGAAAATCAAAAAGAAGATCCTTGAGGGCTTGAGTATGCGGGAAAAGTGTATTTAGTTTATAACCATTTACTTCTTTTACTTTTGAAGATGTTTTTTTGCCAGTTCCTGTTGTTACCACAGTCTTTGAGCGCTTCTTCTCGATAAAACCAATAGAGGAAAGAGTGGTGAGCTCTTTACGAACGAGAGCACTTTTAGATTTTGTTTTAAGTGAGATATCATGGAGAGAAGCAATCATATCTTCATGATGGAGAAAGAATCTCATTATTTTCACTCGTTCAGCTCCGCCAAGCAGTCGTATTAGTAGGTCCATAGTGCAGACATTTTACCAGAAAAAAACCGAGTGCGGAACTTGTGTGATGGAGGAATGTGGGGTGGTATATGTAATTAGCAATAATAAAAAAGAAACTTACATAGGTTTCACCTATGTAAGTAGATATATCTTTTATTCCTAAAAAACTACAGATCTAACTTAAACCAACTCATTGTATCTTTCAAAAAATCATCTTTTTTGGAAAAATAGACAGGGAATGCGTCCTTGTTTAAAATAATATTTTCATTTCTTAAAACACCGATATAATCAAGAACACTTGAAAAAGTGTATTTCAAAATATATTTGGTATCAATTTTCTTTCCAATTTTAATATCTTCTTTCCATGAAGGATTTTGTAGCTTGGTTGGATTAAGATGTATATATGAATAGAGGTACTTCAAATATATGTCTTCATTAACCCATTTTGATTTAAAAGCACCCTCAAATAAACCACCAGTTCTTGTATATTTTTTATTGAAATACATAGCATATGCAGTCGAAAGCTTTTGCATAAACTTTGATGTTCCATTTTCTTGTTCCTGCTTAAGAAGAATATGTATATGATTAGGCATAAGACAATATGCACCAATCGAAACAAGAGTTTCGTCACGTTCATATGAATATGCAGACTGTCCAACTTCTCTTGATGTAATCCTTTTTTCCATATTCATTAGATAAAGAAACTGTTGAAAAATGACATAATCTTGAGTGTCAAGAAAAATATTCTGCTTTGAATTTCCTCGATTATAAATATGATAATACTCTCCAGTAACTAGAGTATGGTTACGATTTGCCATATGAAAAGTATACAAGATTAAAAATAATTACATAGGTTTCACCTATGTAATTATCAACAGTTCACAGATACACTTTAAGTGAAAACTAAAATACCCATGCTAATGCATGAGTATTTTAGTTTATCTAAATGTACATAGGTTTCACCTATGTACAACAAAAGATTACTTAAGCTCCACCTTCGCACCTGCTTCCTCCAGCTTCTTCTTGAATTCATCAGCCTCCACCTTCTTCATGTCCTTTTTAAGGTCAATTGGTGCCCCATCAACGAGGTCCTTAGCATCCTTGAGTCCAAGAGCCAAAACTTCCTTAACAACCTTCATGACAGCGATCTTTCCTTCACCAGGTGATACTAAGTGAACTGTGTAAGTTGACTTCTCTTCTACTGCCTCACCTGCACCTGCTTGAGGCGCTGCTGCAACCGCAGCCGCTGATACTCCGAACTTCTCTTCGATTGCCTTAACGAGTTCATTAAGTTCAATCACTGACATGTTTTCAATCTTTGTTAAAAGATCTGCAAATTTTTCCATAAATATATAATTAACTTTGTAATAATGAAACTATGCTGCCTTCTTAAGCGCTACTTCGTTCAAACCTATTGCTAGTGCCTGAATTGGAGACTTGAGAAGATATGCGAGCTGTGAAAGTAGAACTTCACGAGGAGGAATCGTTGCAATTGATAGCATGTCTTTTTGGGATTTGAATTCTCCGTCAAAGATGCCACCTAGAATTGTAAACGTATCCTTGTGAGCCTTACTAAATTCATAGGCCATGCGAGCAGGAATAAGAAGATCTTCTCCATAAACAACCGCAAGTTCTGCACCTGTATCAGGAGCTTCACCAACAATTTTATTCGCATCAGTTGCACGCTTCCATAGAGTCTTCTTAACAACAGTGTAGTGAGTTTTTTCACTAAAGAGTTGCGAGCGAAGAATACTTGTGTCAGCAACTGAGAGTCCTTTGAATTTAACATACACAGCACTTTTTGCTCCTTTAATTGCATCGGTATATGATGCAATAAGTTCAGCTTTCTTTGCGCGTGGTAATGCCATATGGAACTGGTTGTTAGGCTAAAATAATTTGTTTACAAATTATTCGCCCGACCGCTTCCGCGGATTAGATTACTAGTCGTTAGTTACTAGTAAATGTTTGTAATATGCGAGCTACTAACTTGCCCGATAAACGTAAAAATAAGAGTTAAAGAATGAGCAGATCTATTTATGGCCAAGTTTACATCTTATGGCCAAGCCATGAACTTACTAGTTCAGATGTGAATTTGGTAATTTAGAATTTGCTAATTCACCTCCGCAGGATTTATAGATAACTGTTGAGACTTACGTCAAAAACTGGTGTCTTTGACGTGATTTTTCTCAACGAAAAATCAGCCGGCTTCTTTGGTTTACAGGAATAATACTACCACATCTTCAGAAAAAATAAAACTACCCACATATATGTGGGTAGTTTTATTACAAGACAACATAATATAATCTGTACAAACTAAAAACCCACTCTTTCGAGTGGGCTTTTAGAACATCTAATTTTTGTTTAGATATCTTTCTTATTTTAGTATTTTTATACTAAGTTAAGTAGAATATTGTGACGCAGATTATCGTGATGTTGTGTAACTGTTTGTTGGGAAGTTAATGATACTAGTACCTGTGAAAAGCGTACCACCACCAATAACATCCTTCCACTGGAATCCAGAAGCTGCAAGGCTTGAGGCTACATATGGAGTGATTCCTGAAACAGCAGATCCGCTCACTGTACCGTAAAGACTGAAAGTCTTTGACTGGCCAGCTGAGATTTCATATCCAGGGACGAAAGTCACAATTGCATTTGTAGCAGTTGATGATGACACAGAACCTGTTGAGATACTTGTGTTTCCATCAGCGATACGGAATGAATTGAATACTGGAGATGTGATTCCAACAGCAGAAAGGTTGATAGTTGTACTAGCAACGGCAATCTTACCATTAGCATCAGCAGCAACTGTGAATTCACCAATCTTGTTTTCAGCACCGAGAATTAGAGTACCTCCTTGTACAGAGCTTACAGTAACTGTAGGCTTTGAAGCAACGAGAGTCATAAGACTTGATGAAGCAACTGTTGAGTTAGTGATTACACTTCCACTACCTGAAGTTCCTTCGATATAACTAAGTGCAATTGATACACCTGTAATACTAGTCTGAAGTGAACCACCAGTAGTTGAGTTCTGGAATCCTGAGAATTTAACTGTCACAGGAACATCAGTACCAGTTGAACTGATAGCGAGGTTAAGCCCTGCGATAACAGTTGTTCCTCCACTTACAATTGGAGATGTTACTCCACCAACTGTAATAGATTCGATAGCATCAGTTCCTGATGTAAGGAAACGAAGTTCACGAACATTAGCTGATGTACCCGCAGCAGATGTACTTAACTTGAATGTTGCAACACCGAATGTTGTTCCACCGACCACGAATTGTGCGACAGGTGAAGAACTAACAAGAGTAGCAGCAGCAAGTGTAGACGCAGCTGAAGTGATAGCGATACCAGAAGCAGAGGAAGTAATAGTTGTATTACTTACAGAACCACGGTATGTAACTGACGCAGCAGCAGTAACTGTTGGGTTTGAAGTTGAAGACGCATTTCCACCAATATCAGCATAGACATCAAATGTCACTGTTGAATTAGCTGGAACATTGATCTCAGAGAATGAGAATGTTGATGTTCCGGAAGCTGGGTTTCCAACTGGAGTTCCAACATTTACACCATTACTCTTAAGAGTAAGGTTACTGTAGTTACTGATTGCGTTAGCAGCAGCAACTGAAGATCCACCTACAGTAGGGTTGATACCCACACTTGTAATCTTCGCAGCTTCTGATGAAGCAGCTTGGAATGTAAATGAACCAATCTTTACATTAGATGTGTTAGGCGCTACAGATACAGGAGTAAATCCTGATGTACGAGTAAAGCTTCCTGCACCTGATGTAATAGTGAGTGAGTTACCAGTGATTGCAGTTGACGCGACAGTAACGAGTTCGTTAGAACTTTGTCCCTGTGCATTAGATGCAACACCTCCGATAACTGCAGCAACAGTTCCTGTTGTGTATGCAGCACTTGATGTACTTACCATATCTGCCTTAACTGTAAGAGTTACAGTCTGACCAGCAGGAATGATGAGTGAAGAACCAAGAGTGTAACTAAGAGTGGTACCATTGTAGTTCTGGTTTGTTCCTACTTGACCACCATTCACGAACAATGAAACATTCTGAAGTGTTGTGATAGTACCAAGTGAGAAGTCTACTCTAAGAGTGTTAACTTTAACATCTTCTCCGTACGCCTTAAGTGTGAACTGTCCGACTGGAACATTTGTTGCTCCACCAGTTACTTTGTTTGTACTAAAGGCAGGGTCAACGTTTACCGTAACAGATCCTGCGTTAACAGTAATTGTACGGTATGTTGAGTTTCCTTGTGTAAGAACAGTAGCTGATGTAGGTGACGTAGCTGATACGTTTACACCCATAAGGTTTGTATCTTCAAACATTAGGTCCGCTACATTTTCAACTGAGAAAGTGATTGTACGGTTTGAACCCTTTACAATATCTCCACGTACGTCGATTGTGTGTGATCCTGTCTTTAAAAGATATGACATTGATCCAAGATCAAATGTCAACTTATTATTGTTAGAACCAATAACCATTGAAGGACCTGCGACCTTAGTACCGTCTACGAATAGACTAAGTCCTGAGACAGCATCGATTGGAGCTGATCCAACGAACTTGAAAGTTGCAGCCTTAAGGTTAACATCACGTGTACCAACTGATGCTGTACCTGACCATACATTGTATGCCTGAGTACCTGCGTCAACTGTAGTGTTCGCAACAGGAATTGCTGAGAAGTTTACAGTTGCAGTTATTACAGATCCGATCTGAAGTGCATTACCCATTACATTACTGTAAGTAGATACTGAACCTCCGGCTGTTAGACTATTAAGCTTTACACCAACAGACTGTCCTGAAGTTCCAGAAGCAATGTCAGCACGTACAGTAATAGTACGAGTTCCATTAACTGCAAAAAGTCCAGTTGTTGAGTTAAAGTTAATGAATCCACCTGTTACAACAGAAGCTGAATCAGTGATTCGAGTGTTTCCGTCATAGAGGTAGACATTAGTAAGCGTAGCGTCAGCTGATACTCCTGTTCTCTGTAGATGAACAGATGTAACTGTTCCGTTTCCTGAGAAAGTGATGTCAGCGAGACGAGCACCTGATTGTGAAGCCACAATCATGCCTGTTGGCTGGTTCATAGCAAGCATTGCAGATACTGGACCTGATACGACTGTACCAGTTCCTGTTCCTGTTCCTGTGCCAGGGTTTATGACAATGCCAGTTCCTAGACATATTTGGTTAAGTAGTCCACGAGTTCCAGCGAATACATTTCCTGTAGGAGATGAGATACCAAGTTCTACAAGGTGTAGAGCTTGGAACTTGCTAACAGCACGCTTAGTTGCTGGACCGAATGTACTAGTTTCCATTCCTGGAGAACCAGCACCTGATGCAGAAATCATAGTTTGTGGGTACATGTTAAGAACCTTTTGGAGATTCATAACATCTGTACCTCGTGAGCCACTCTTAACGTTCGTGTTGAACATGTAAGAGCAACTCATTGTTGGAAGGTTGAGAGCAGCTGATGCAGAAACTGCGCCAGCTACTAGACCTCCGACGATTGCCACTGATGTAGCAATCTTCATTGAGAAATTAGACATAAACTTTATGTTTATAAGATGTTAAATGTTGTGCTTATTTAATGCACTTCACCGCGATATGTTTATTTAGTTTCGACATAACTAAACACATCACTTTTTAATGACAGACGATCAATTGACGACCGAATGGCGATTTCTGAAACAACCGTAGAAAAACAGACTGTAGACTTTAGCCGGTAGACTGTAGCAAAAAGATACAACTACACAAATAAAGTAAAACACTTTGTTTTGCTTATGGTTTAATCTGCGTCACTATTCTGTTGTCAATGATCTTAACCTGTCTTCAAGATACCTTATAAATGTATCTCAAATACCAGAGGACGCTCTCAAACAGAGACGTCTGCAAGTAGTATATGTATTCCCTAGATAAATGCAATTGTTACCGGGCATATAAATGTGGATAATACTACTTGAAGTACATTACTGTACTGTGGGGCAAGTATCTCATTTTTCGAAGTAAAAGTCAAAAAATAGATACACCTTTAAGCTGTCTCTACCTTGAGAAACGACCGTTAATAGAGAGTCTCTTTTGATGTGGTATGTGGTACTAAAGATGCGTATAAAAGAATCTTGTTAAACCTTTCTGTCCCACACCTACATTAACCGATGAGCAGTATATTTGTGACATGTGCGACTTTTTATTTCTTACTTTAGAAAGCCTGTACCTAAGCCAAGCAAAAAATAGTGCCTAAATAGGACCTACGCACTTGGATGAGATTCGCGAAGAAACCCTTATTTCTAAGGAAACGTACTTCTAGTACGGTGACGAAGAAATAAGGGTTTCGACTTATATCCAGGACACGAACCTACTGGTTCGAGAAGGTCGCCAGGTGCGTAGGTCCTACTAAATAACGATTTAACGAAGAACGTATCTACTCCAACGTTTCTCTCCGATACGCTCAATAACATTGTCATATAAGAGTGCATTTAATTCTCGTTGAATAGTTTTTTCACTACATCCTTTGATTCGCGCAGCAATGTCCTTTATACTTACGTCAACACCACGTACAAAAAGTGCTAATATTTGGTCTCTTCGTGACATTTTTTTCATTTGAAATGATGACGCTAGGTTATTGATTGGGCGGGCAGCATGTTCCATAAGGACAGTATGAGTGGAGGGGGACTTTATATTATTGTCTTTTAATGTATCATTTGTCTCTGAAAAGATCTTCTCTATCTTATAGTCTTTTATTATTGTCTCTTTATTTTGAAGTTTACTTTCTTTGATATCCGTCTTAATATTTGAAAATTTAGAAAGTATTTGTGCCTGACGTAGTGACTCCTGGGTGCGTCGCAGGTCATGAGTGTTTTCATGTAATCTCGCAATTGAAAGCGGTGTAAGTGCATCATATGAGGTTGAATTAACTGCGTGGGAAAAAGTTCCTCCGTAGTCGAGCTCTTCTTCATTCTCGACATGGAGCATTTCTTTTGTAAAAATAGGTTGCTTCTTCTCAAGGACAAGTTGCAGTGATCGAAAACCGTCCATAAGAAGCTCACCATTCATTTTAGAGACAATTCCTGTAGTAACCGCAACGTGAAGCATTGAGGTTATTTCGGTAACAGATTTTAGGGACATTTTTAATTCAATAACTCTGTCTTTTACATCTAGTTGTGCTAGTGCATTCATGGACGACAAAAGGGCAACAGCATTCTTTCGAAGTCCGTGCTTGATAGGCTCGCTGTCAACCATAAGATCAGTAACTAAATAAAGTGCTGTTACTAGCTTTTCTGATTTCTTGGCTATGAGGATGCCATAGTCTTTTTTCGGTTCTTCATTCATGTTGTCTTTTGTTTGTCTTTTTAAAAAACTAGATTTATTAAGGACTTTTCTTATAATTTGACTTTTAACGTCTTTACTTATGTCTCTTTACTTTTCGTTTTTATTATCCTGACATTTTTGTCTGATAAATGCAAATTTGCTTGTATACAATGTCCATTCTATGCCTTTTATAATTTATGTAAAGACTTGTCTCTTGGGAATTATATGTCCCTGTGGGAGTAGACTGTAGCTTGTAGCCTTGAGAACCAGTGAAGGTTATAGCTTCACCCTTTTTGAGTTTCGCATTAGCTAGGGTCTACAAGCTAGTCTACTTATCCCTTATTCTCCAGACTCATCTTTGTTATACTTTGTTCATACAAACCCTTTATTTTTACTGTTATCATGGCCAAAGAAGAACCACAATTAGACCTCCCTAGTCGTACTCGTAAGCGACGAATAAAAGAGCCTGTGATGACTGAGACTCTCCTTGGGGTACTTGCTGTACTTTTTGTTATGCTTGCAGTCCTACTTCTGTTCTCGATGGTACACGCTGGAGGTGCAGGCGGTGAAGTTCTTTTTATGGGAATGTCTTCCCTTATGGGTGTGTATGCGTACTTCACACCGCTTATTTGTATCTACATCGCGTACTATTTATGGAAAGAAGAAATCCCTAACATTCGTATCATCACTTCACTGGGTGCATTTTTTCTTGTTCTCGGTATTGCTGGCCTTGGAACAATTCTTTTTGGGAAAGAGTTCGGTGGGTATCTCGGTGCGTCACTCGCCACCCCGCTTGTCACCTACTTTGCATACTATCCGAGTATATTTTTCCTCACAGGAATTTCACTTATCGGTTCAATAATATTTCTTGAACGTAAACCATCCCTTCTTCCAATACAAATTATTACTTCATACCCTTTTGAGCAATTTCTTGCATTTTTAGAAAAAAGAAAAGGGAAATCGTTTGATGATGAAGAGTTGCCTCTTAAATTACGTGAAGAAGAATTTATTGAAGAGGTTCCTGAAGAAATCATGGAAATGGTAAGTGAAGGAACATCATCTGAAGACGATCTCCGTCGTGAACTTTTTGGAGAACTAACACCTCAAGAAGACGAGTCTTCGAAAAAAATTAAAAAAGAAATAAAAGTAAAACCTTTTATCCTCACCCCGGAATTTGTCCCACCACCGCTTGAGCTCCTTAATGTCGATAGCGGAAAGAGTGGCGCGGGAGACAGTAAAGGCAAAATGCTCACTATCCAAAAGACACTTGAGCACTTCCGTATTCATGTCGATATGGGTGAAGTAACAGTTGGACCAACAGTGACCCAGTTCACACTTAAACCTGCTCAAGGAGTTAACCTCTCAAAAGTTGTCGCACTTCACGACAATCTGGCGATGGAACTTGGCTCTGAGTTCCTCCGTATCGAAGCTCCGATCCCAGGGAAAACACTCGTGGGTATCGAAATTCCAAATGAACGAAAGGCAACCCTTGGTCTACGTTCAATGCTTGAACTCGACGAGTTCAAAAATGCTGGACCACTCACTCTCGCCATCGGTAAAAGTATCGTTGGCAAGCCGCTCTTTGGCGACCTAGAGAAAATGCCCCACTTACTCGTAGCTGGCGCCACTCGCACAGGTAAATCAGTCACACTTCAAAATCTCCTGATGTCACTTCTCTACAAAAACTCGCCGTATGACCTCAAGCTCATCATTCTCGACCCAAAGCGTGTAGAATTTACCGCGTACCATAACCTTCCTCACCTCTATACCCCAGTCATCAAAGAACCAAAAGGTGCTATCAAAGCGCTCAACTGGGCAATACAAGAAATGGAGCGACGCTACGAAGTACTCGCGGAGAACGGCCAAGTGAACGTGAGTGATTACAACAAAAAAGTTCTTGGCCCTGCTCTTGAAAAAGCACGAAGAAGGGGTGCTGTTGGAGATGCTGTCATAGGACTTCCTCCTAAAATGCCTTATATTGTTATTATTTTTGATGAATATAACGACTTCATGCTATCCTATCCAAAAGAAATTAGTCCGCTCATCACATCCCTCACTCAGAAAGGGCGAGCTGCGGGTATCCACCTTATTCTTGCTACCCAGCGACCGGATGTAAAAGTGATCACAGGAACTATTAAAGCCAACATCCCAGCACGTATGGCTCTAAAAACAACGTCACAAATTGACTCTCGTACTATTTTGGATGCGTCTGGTGCCGAAGACCTCCTTGGAAACGGGGATATGCTCTACATGGCATCTGATAATCCTCGACTTGTTCGTATCCAGGCCCCTTTCATCTCCGTTGAAGAAATAAAAGCAGTGGTAACCCACATTAAGCAGGCGCATCTAGATTTTATTCCTGAACACATCGATATTTCTAAAGTGAAAGTTGGACAAACAAACACCTCTAGTGATGAAGGTAATGGAAATAGAGGACAAGAGCCAGAAGACGACGAAGACTACACTAGCGCGAAGGACTTTGTTATCTCAACAGGAAAAGCTTCTACCTCGTCTCTTCAAACTGCCTTTAGGTGGGGGTACAACAAAGCTGCGCGTATTATTAACGACCTTGAACACTTTAATGTCATCGGAGCTGCGCGCCAAGGTGAACGTTATCGAGAAATTTTGGTCGGCGAAGGAAGTTCGTCTGAAAATGGAATAACTAATGATCCGTTAACGACTGATAAGACCACTGATGACATCTTTAGATAACCAATAACTCACAAAGAATCTCATGCTTTCCCCTTACAATCTTCAAAAAAAGCTTGAAATATATGGGATTATTATCCTCATTTGTTCTGCTGTAGGGTATGGCGCCCTTAAAACTTACCCTCTTTTTGTTGGACCAACAGTTTCTATTTATAACCCTCACGATGGAGATACTGTAGCGAGTACTACTTTTGAAATCTCCGGTAAAGTCTCTCGTGTTAAAGAAATAACCGTACAAGGAAGAGCTATTCCAATTGGAACTGACGGGCATTTTACGGAAATTCTTCTTGCACAGTACCCGTACACAATACTTGTCGTTACAGCAACTGACTTTTACGGGAAAACTATCACAAAAACCTTACGAGTGAAGCCGGAGAAGTAGAACGTAGCTCAACCCAGTAGGTCATTCTGCTGAATGAGACGGCTCGGCCGCGAAGATGCCAAGGAGCGTAGGCGCCGCAGGTGTCCGTAGTCAACAGACTAGGACGCGAAGCCACCAGGCGAAGGGACCTGTAGATCGACCCAGTAGGTCATTCTGCTGAATGAGACGGCTCGGCCGCGAAGATGTCCGAAGCCACCAGGCGAAGGGACCTGTAGACTGTAGACTGTAGACTGTAGACTGTAGACTGTAGACTGTAGACTGTAGACTGTAGACTGTAGACTGTAGAGAAAAGTGTACTTGATAACTACGAATACAAAGAGTAGAAACTACGGTATAGCTCTTAGTATTCTCATTTATCTACAGTTTGCAGTCTAAGGGCTATCTTTTGTTCTATAGAATGCCTACCAAAAATGGTGTACACTAGAGTAAACATTTACAGATACAAAATATAACCATTATGATGAAGAAAAAAGTTGTGAAACCTTTAAAAACACTTGGAATACGAGAAACTTCCACCGAAGGAACGAAAGGAAATTCTGACGCCCTCTTAAAAGAGATTCAAAATAAATTTGGCGAAGGAGCAATCATGAAACTTGGAGACGCTCCTAAGGTGGATGTTAGCGTTATTCCTACTGGATCTTTAGGACTTGACGCAGCTCTTGGTGTAGGAGGACTTCCTCGTGGACGCATCGTTGAGATTTACGGCCCCGAGTCATCTGGTAAAACAACTCTCACACTTCACGTTATCGCAGAAGCTCAGAAGCTTGGTGGTATTTGTGCATTCATCGACGCAGAACATGCTATGGATCCAGAATATGCAAAAAAACTTGGCGTAAATATCAACGAACTTCTCATTTCTCAACCAGATAATGGTGAGCAAGCGCTTGAAATCACAGAATCTATCGTTAGAAGCGGAAAAGTGGATGTACTTGTCATCGACTCAGTAGCAGCACTAACTCCAAAAGATGAAATCGAAGGAGACATGGGAGCACATCATGTAGGGAAGCAGGCAAAACTCATGAGTCAAGCACTTCGTAAATTAACTGCAATTGCCCATAACTCAAAAACAGTTATTATTTTCATTAACCAACTCCGCATGAAGATCGGTGTTATGTTTGGTAACCCTGAGACCACAACTGGAGGACTTGCACTTAAATTTTACTCTTCAGTTCGTATCGATATTCGTAAAATCGCTCAGATAAAAAAAGGTGAGGAAGTTGTTGGCGCTCGTACTAAAGTGAAGATCGTCAAAAATAAAGTTGCAGCCCCTTTCAAAACAACTGAATTCGACATTATGTATAACGAAGGTATTTCAAAAGAAGGAGAACTCCTTGCTCTCGGTGAGAAATTTAAACTCGTCACAAAGTCCGGTACAAGTTATAACTATGGCGAAGAAAAACTTGGTCGTGGATACGATGCAGCTCGCACCTTCCTCCGTGAAAATAAAAAAACTGGAAATGCTCTTGAGAAAGCTATTCGAAAAGAACTTGAAAGTGGTGCCCTTTCTTACTCTGGAAGTGCTGACCCAGAAGAAGCGGAAGCTCCGACCGAGTAACTACTGACGCTGACTACACAAGCCAAAGCAGGCCCCGCAAACGAATACTTGACACTATGTCGACAAAACCTACTTCAACATCATGCCAATTCTTGATTTTTTTCCAAAAGAAAAACCAATAAATTCTCTTATTCAAAAAGATACTGATCCTAATAAATATGACGCTATTGCTGCGAAGCTTTGTGATAAGCGAACTATAATTGAAGAAGACCTTAAAAAAAGTAATGATTCAGAAAGAGAAGTACTTGCTACGCACCTTATTGAAATAAAAGACTCAATGAAAACATTTGGTATTACTGAAATTGATTATCAAGCATATGTAGCACAACGAGAATCAAAAAAGATTGAGTCTTTGCCCCCACAAAACATATCTACGACGATACATAATCAAAGTATCAATACTGTTGAAGATATTTTTCACGATTAATCTGCTATATTTTGATTAATCAAAAAAATTGAAAATAAAGGTCTTTTTTGGTATGATAGTAATTATATATAGGTATTTGTATCCGTATCGTATTTACTAACCTCTAAATAGCTAACACCTAATCCCTACCCACCATGGCAATACTTGATTATGATGAAATAAAGCAGCGAAAAAATATTGTCATCGATGGCATGCCGTATGAAATCCTTGAGTCTCATGTGGCTCGTACGCAAAAACGTAAACCGCAAAACCAGGTTCGTATGCGAAATCTTCTTAATGGCAAAGTCGTCCCTGGTACATTCCATGCATCAGACACGGCAGAAGAAGCAGAAATCTCTAAACGTGAAGCACTTTTTCTTTTTGCAAGTAAAGGTGAGTATTGGTTTTGTGATCCAAAAGACCGTGCACAGCGTTTTGAGATATCAGAAAATGTTTTAGGTGATCAGACAAAATACCTCAAAGATAATACTATTGTTGATATTAAAATCTTTGACTACGAAGATGAGGAGAAAATTATCGGCGTGACACTTCCAATCAAGATGACATTTGTTGTAAAGGATGCCCCTCCATCAATGCGAGGCAACACTGCAAGCGGTGGTGGGAAGCTTGTCACTCTTGAAACTGGAGCACAAGTTACTACTCCATTTTTTATTGAAGCCGGCGAAATAATTATTGTCAACACTGATACCGGTGAATACGTGGAACGAGCTCCAAAGAACTAGTATTTAGTACACTAAGTATTGTATACGTTATACATTTTAAGAAAACACTGCAAGCACCAACCCTATACACTACGTTGTATTTTTTCTTGCTTGTCTACTCTTGTATTGCCTCGAAGAGTTAACTTTGTCACTTCCTTTGCTACCACTTCGCGCGCAAGAGTTTCTTCAAAACTTCTGATCACAGCGCGTTCCCCGATTTTTAATACTCCCTTACCAAGCTCTGAAGCTATAGCCCCTATCCCAGTTAAGTCTAAGGCTAAAAATACAACCCCTGAGGCAGTATGAACTACCCTCTCGACACCTTTAATTTCTTTTTCTGTGCCATACTGCTCACCTTTTAACCCTTCCATAATCATCTTAATACTTCCAACAACTGGAACAAAATCAGCCACATTTGTTACTATCCTCTTTGTCTTTTCTACTTTTGAATGAAGGGTCTGTATATCGATTGCCTCAACATCTCCTGGAGTACTTATTTCTGGTCGATAGGCATCTTCATATTTTTTAGGCTGTGTTAGTATTTTTTTCAAAAGTGCTTTCGCTTGTTCTTTATCCTGAAATGCTGTCTCCAGATGAGGTGCAACTGTAAATTGCTTTTCTAGCTCCCTATCACTTTTCGGTTTCTTTCTTTCTTCAATTTTTTCTTGAGATTCAAGAAAAGGGGTTGTTTCTAAATTTCTCATATGATTGTTTCAGCAATGATCGCAACTAGCATGTAACGACAATTCTCTAGTCAGGCAATATCGACCCACGTGAATGCTGTCCAATAAAAGAATGCAGAAACAAGTAAGGTGGTGGTAAAAAAAGAAATTTTTTAGGGAAAAGATAGTCATTGTGCTATGTTCACATTTTTTTGTAGCATCCTTTTGCTTACATAGTGTCACATAACACACGAAAAAAATCACAAGCATGGTAAAAGGTAAGTAAAAAATTGGAAGTATCGAGGTATTCACCATGGAAAAAAGTATATTATGGCAAGATACTAACGAATAGTTTCGCACTGCACACTGTCTGCGCCACTTTCGATACACTTAATTTTTACATTGTATTCTTCACCAACCTTTGGAACAGTTACTGAGTCAATCTCAAAAGTAATTTTTTCCCGTGAAACTAGAATAGTTCGTTTAATATCTATAAGAACTTTAATATGTCCTTTAATAATTTCTACATCAGCATCAGTAACACCTTGTGCTTTATCTACTATCCCCATTGATGTGAGGTACGTTTCGCTACCTTTAATAGGCCTAAACGTTCCGACAAAATTAACACAATCAGCTAAAATGGGATCAGACCCTTCACATTTTACATTTACGAGATAGGGTAGCTGGCTTTTCATGGTGTCAAAAACTGACTGAGTGTTTTGTCTGTACATGGCAACCTTTTGTAAATCAACGTGCCCCCCAGAGAATTTTTTTGCAACAAATACAACAATAATAGCAATGACAAACAAAACAATAAGCCTTGCAGGTATATCCGTTGATTTTTTCTCAGTAGGAAAAATTGTGGGACTTTGAATCGTAGAATTCGTTCTTTTTTTACTAATATCAAGGAGTTCTCCTTCTTTTGGTAAATCATCATCCATAATATTCTTTAGTATACTCCAATCTTTTCTTTCAACGCAATTAATCTCCCTAGGCTGACGCCGTAAGGTATTATTCGCGAATAAACAATCCCGAGACTACCCTGCAAGTCTTACTTTTGTGCGTTATCTCGTAAACCAATAATTCTATGCATTACTGCTTCAACATCTGGAATCTCTTCTACCACACAGTAAAGCTTGAAGGTATACAGGGAATTAAACCTTAGCTTTGTCCCGTAACTCCATGATTCTGTGCGCAACCGCCTCCACGTCGTGCACGTCTTCTATCACAAATTGTTGGTCTGACCCCGCAGTTTGTACTTTAAGTTTTCCATACCCAAAAAAAGTTGAGAGGAACCCATTTTTTTCAAATGAAACATCTTGGATTTTTGTTAACTCCATAAATGCTTGATCCCGCTCAAACATGTCTTTTTGATTAACTGCAATGATGTGCCTGTCTGTCACATACCATACATCAAAATAATTTTTTGTCCAAAAATAAAAGTAACTTGTCCAAAATATAATTACAAAGAATGTTAGAACCATTGAAATATAAGATTTATTATCAACATCGAGAAGTGGAATTACCTTCTGAAAGGAAAGGTACATTGTAACAGCTATAAAAAATACACATCCAAAAAGATGAGAAATACTATCTTCTACGTAGATGATCCAATGCTTCCTGACCCCTTCGAGCAACACCTCCCCTTCTTCTAAAAGATCGTCTTGTTCCATAAAGTTAGAGTGTTATCATATAAAAGAAAAGCCCAAACGAACCAAGGAGAAAAATAAGTCGAGCGAAATTCACTACCCTTTCATGCTTCCCATGCTTCCACCAGACATATAAGAGTACTCCCGCAAGTGGAATATAGACAATGAGTGAAAGAATAAAAATAATAAGAGTTACATCCATAGATTATAGGTCAAACTTTTTCATAATCTCAGCATTGACTTCGTCAGCTGGGCGACCGTAGGTTATATAACTTAGTTCTTTAAGTGGCGCAATACGCGTATGATCCCCTTTTGGAGCAGGTCCGACAGCTATATCAAAAGGCTTTTTTGGTGTACCATTGGCAAGCATACTGACATATGCATGATAATTATCAATTTTCATAATATCTTCAGCTTTAAACGTTGGAGCAAACTTTGATTCAAGATACTTTGCATCATCTGCTGAGATTCTATAAATCGCCATTGATCCCACGTTACCAAATACCGCACCTTTAATCTCCTCAGTCAATTGAGAAATATACTGGTGAGCAATATTAAGCGAAAGTCTATACTTACGAGCTTCTGAGAGTATGCTTGCGATAGCCGGAGTGGTGACATTTTGGAATTCGTCGATGTAGAGATAAAAATCAGGCCGTTTAGAAACATCTGGTTGATCTACTCGAGAAAGCGCAGCTTGAGAAAACTTTCCTACAATAATAAGGCCTAGTAAATTAGCATTTATATCTCCTAAGCGTCCTTTTGCTAAGTTAACCAAAAAGATTTTCTTAGAGTCCATAATTTCACGGAAATTAAATGCACTCGTCTCTTGAGAAATAATAGGGCGCATCACATCATTTGACATAAAGATATCGAACTTACTGTTAACATACTGCACCCAGTTCTGAAGCCCTTGTTCCCCTGTTGTCTTTTCAGCATTTTGCCAGAATTGATTTAAGAGTGGATTCTTACTCTTTGAGAGTTTGTAGTCACGATAATCTTTATCAGAAAAAACACGAGAGATATCAAGAAGGGTGTTACCACTTTCTGGATGCTCCATCACAAGGAGCGTTGCGTTACGAAAGTACTGTTCAAATCCTGGACCGCCAGAAGACTTCATATCAAATAACTGATTAAAAATATTAAGGAGCTCGTTAACCACAAATGTCTTTGTCTCTGGTTTATTCCTGTCATACTCAAGCATGTTAAGTCCCATCGGACGCGCTGTATATGCCGGATCAAAGTAGACAACATCCTTTGCGCGTTCCGGAGGGATATTCGCCAAAATATCATCAATATCACTTCCGTGAGGATCAATAAAACAACACCCTTCACCATTAATAATGTCTTGTACGATCATATTCTTAAGAATTGTCGTCTTTCCAGTTCCCGTTTGTCCAATCACATACATGTGGCGCACTCGATCTTCTTTTCCAAAATGGATTGGAGTTTCAACTCCACGGAATTTATTAACCCCAAGAACCACTCCACTTGTTGGAAGATCTGTTGGTGCTGGAGCCTGAGTATACCCTTGTTCTTTGACGTTATTAACGTCTTTTGTCTGCATTGGGAAATGAAAGACTGAAGCGAGCTCACTTAAGTTAAGTGGGTAACTCTCATCATCATTCCAAAGTCTATACGAGTACCGATGCAGAAGAGCTTTTTGTTTTCGTCCTTCTACTTCTTCCCATTTAATACTATTACCACTTACTTCAGTAAACTGAGAAAAAGATGCCTCAAGTTCCCCTCGCATCGCCTGAGCACGAGCGAGGCTTCCTGCAGAAGAAACAATACGCATATTGGTTTCGATAATTGTTTTTGACAATTTCCCTTGAACTAATTTTGTTGCATCTTCATTAACCTGTGTCTTTGCTTTTTCTTTCTCTTTTTCAATTTCTTCTTTTGTTTTTGATTCAAACATTGCTCCTAAGAGATGAAAAGATTCTTTAAGGAAACTCTGCTTATCGATAGTACGCTTCAATGTCTCTCCTTTACGTAAGTCTTCTAACATTTCACCAAAGCGTTTTGCAAAAACATCTCCCGCTGGACGAATCAGAATCTGAAATGACAAACCCTCATCATCTTTTGCAACCTTAGTAAAAGAAGCGAGAATGAGTGACATCGGATCAGCCTCCATAGTCTCATACGTCTTAATTGGAAGCGCTGGGTGCGTGGAGTGTGATGCGTAGGATACCGCAGTTATTGCGTGGGGATGGAAAATATTATAATCCTCCTGACACTCTTTAACTTTTGCAGTTGGAAAAATTCCGAGAACTACTTTTTCAAAAAGTGGAGCATAGTCCACGTGAACAGCACAATAAAATGATGCCATTGTTGTGCCATTTGAAACACCAAGTTCCAGTGAGTAATAGTTTTTATCTTTATTTGTTGCGTCACTTGCAAGAGCCTGCATGGATGCGTACCATTGCTCCATGAGAGCCATCATTTCCTTCAGGGGTTTTCCTTGGCCTTCAAGAGCTTCTGGAAGAAAAATTTCAAAAAGCTTCATGTGAAGGGCTTTCCATTCTTCTTTTGAAATATCATTTTTAATCTCATGTCCGGAGATAAGATATTGAACAACAAAGCGTTCAAAATCATCTTCGACCTCTGGATCATTAAGCTCTTCTGCCATATGAAAAGCATTTTTTATGCCTTTTTCTGCCATTACTTGTGAGAGCATTTTTACCTGCTCGTCAGTCTCACGTGGTGTAAGCCACTCCAAGAGTCGATGCTTTTCTCCACCAGTTATTTGTACCACTGGTGCAAGTACTCTTTCTACAGGAAGTGTTTTGTACTCTTGCACCACTTCGTGTGCTCTGTCTTTTTCGGTAAACCTATCTTCAAAACCCTTCGCGCGTTCCATTTTATCTTTAACCTGTTGACGAAGATAGGTAATTTCTTCTTCAGGAGTTGTAAATTGCTGGTTCATGGATATAGTATATAGCGGTTAAGGTAGAGGAACTAGTGGACAGAGAGTATGCCTGTACAAAAAATGAAATGAGGGCGACCACGCTCATACTCTTTTATTTTTAGTTCACTTTTATTGCACAGTAGTTGGAGCAACTTGAATAGACGATTGTGACTGTAGTTGTGGTTGTGGTTGTGGCTCAGTGTGTGTTTGATCAACAGAAGTAACAACAGGGTCAGACGATTTCCATGAGTTTACTACAGGAGTAGAGGAGGTGGGTTCTAATATAGGTTGTGGAGCATCTTGAAGATGGGTAGCTGGGGCTAGCTGTTCTACTACTCCTACACTCAAAGGTTCCTGAACTAATACTTTGACTTCTTCTACAGCTGGCAGTAAAGGAGTTGGTGCAGGCACTTGCACAGACTCTCCAGTTAAAACTTGTTCTGCAACTGGTGTAGGAGTAAGAACAGGAGCTACTACAGGATTTTCAACAGAAACTGGCTGAGGCACTGGTACAGGTGTAGGGGCAAATGATATAGGAGTAGGTACTATAGTGCTTACGGGCACTGAAGATATACTCTGGGGAGCAACTGGTGTGGCAGCTGGTGTTTGTACTGCTTGTAATACTGGTGGAACGACTGCTTCAGCAGGACTAGCCTTTCTTGCTGCAAAAACTACAAGAGTTACTATAATAACAACGAGTGGGCCGAGTACAAAATATGCCGGAACAGTAGAAGATAACAATGATGCAAAGTCCATAATGATAAAAATATTTAATGTATATGCTCTTAGTGTATCTTGTTATTAATGTAAGTAAAGAGGATAGGAATAGTTGCCTAGTTGCCTAGTTGCCTAGTTGCCTAGTTGCCTAGTTGCCTAGTTGCCTAGTTGCCTAGTTGCCTAGTTGCCTAGTTGCCTAGTT
>JAYWBQ010000007.1:0-7003 GCA_043781255.1 Minisyncoccota bacterium
GGTTGTACATCATGATAGAAAGTTTCTAGAGAAATGCATTGTGCAGGTGACACAGTTTCTCGGAGAGAAATTGCGCCTAGAACTTCATCCGCATAAAGTGGAGATACGGAAAGTGTCGCAAGGAATAGACTTCCTCGGGTATGTCATACTTCCTCATGCGGTTGTTGTGCGAACGAAGACGAAGAGAAGAATTAGAAGAAAGATACAAGAAGTGATGGTTGCATACCAATCTAAGCAGACTTCTCAAGAGACTTTTAGGTCTGTAGTTAGTTCTTATCTTGGAGTTTTTTCACATGCGAGGGCGAGAAGGGCTGTAGAATTCTTAGAGAGAATCAAAATTATTTTGTGACAGCATCGATACCAGGTAGTGTACCAGATGACAGAAAATCAAGCATTGCCCCTCCTCCTAATGAGACGAAATTAAACTTCTGAAGGAGGCCAAGTTTGTGGGCAACAGTCACGGTATCTCCTCCCCCAATGTATGTTGTTGCATGAGCGTTCGCGAGGTTAGTCAGGATTTTTTCACTTCCAGCGAGCCATCCTTTTTCATACAGTCCAAGTGGGCCGTTTGCGATCACGGTGTTTGATATCATAACGATTTTATTTACAAGCTCAATAGTTTCCGGACCGCAATCAACAACAGTAGCGTCTTTTGGAATGGATCGTGCAGCTACCTTGTCGCCATTTTCTAAAATAACATCAATAGGAGTAATAAGAAGAGGGTGATTGATAAAGTTTTCTGGAAGTTTGTATTGTGGGTCGTAGAGACTTTTTCCAATCTCGTACCCTTGCTCGTACCAGATATTGTGCACCATGGCACCACCTACGAATACTTTAACCCCTTTATCAAGATATTTTTTAATAAGTTCAAGTTTTGTAGAAATTTTTGCTCCACCTATGATCATGAGCGCTGGGCTTACTGGATTGAGAGCTTTGGTGAGGTTTTCTAATTCGCGTAGAAAGGTTGGACCAAAGTAGGAGAGTCTTCTTTCAGCGAGAGCCACAACACTTGCGTGGGTCCTGTGTGCCACAGAAAAAGCATCATTAATAAATATGTCTCCAAGAGTTGCGAAAGAGTCCCCGGTACTTGCAAGGTTTTCAGTTTCTCCTTTAAAGAGACGAACATTTTCTAGGAGAATACCCGACCCTTCGGCAAGTTGGTGACTTGCTTTTTCTAGTTCTGTAAAATCAAATGATGGATTAAAGCTTATAAATGAAAGGTTTTTCGTGACATGTCCTGCAACGTCAGTAAGACTTTCCCCTTTTTCACCAAAGTGAGTGAGGATGATTATCTTTGCACCAGAGGTTGCCAAATGTTGTAAAAAAGGAACATTAACATCAAATCTACTGGTGTCAGTAATTTGACCGTTATTCATAGGAACATTCCAATCAACACGCACAATAACGCGTTTACCTTTTAATGTTCGTAAGTCAGGTATACAGTGATCAGACCAAGATGAATTCATATATAAAAAATAATTAATTGATTAATAGTTTAACGCACGTGTGATGCATTAAGAATGTCAATAAATGAAACAACCTCTTGAGATGCTCTTCCTATAAGCAATCCATCGACCCCACACTCTTCCAAGAAGGTTTTTGTGGTATCTTTGGTAATTGCTCCACCGTAGATAATGTGAACTTTTTTTGCATAATCAATCCCAACCATCGATGCAAGCGCACGCCTAAGGGCTATGACTGCTTCAAAACATTCTGGCGCTGTTACTGGCTCAGGTGCCCCTATTGCCCAAACCGGTTCATATGCAATGATTAATTCGCTAAATAATTCACGCTTTACATCTCCAAGTGTTCGCTTAAGATCGTTCTCGAGTTCTTCAAGGTATTTCCCTTCCTTATCTCGTTTATGTTCACCTAAACAAAGAATGGTTGTAAATTTTATGGAAAGACAGGCCAGTACTTTTTCTTTTCGCTCGACTTCCGTTTCTCCACGAGCCCGAACTTCACTATGTCCAATGATCGTGAATGCTGCACCCCCTGTTGCTAGTTGAGAAGGGGTTGTTGTGCCAGTTACTTGTCCTAATGTTGTACCAGGTACAGTTTCTGCTCCAATGTAGCCGTGTTTTGCTAACACTGCAAGTGTTGGAATAAAAATTTCAGGTACAGCAAGGTAGTAAATTTTCTTTGGAAATTTTATTTTAGATGAGATAATTTTTTTCTCAAGTTGTTTAATAAATTTTATTCCATCCTCGAGTATTTTTGGAGTTGATTTCCAATTACCTACAATGATTGGTGTACTACGTTTTATCATAAAGGTGAGTATAGCATGTGTTGGATGCTGTCTATTCCACAATAATTACTAAAAAGTAGACTTCTTTAGTGATATACTTAATAACATTATGCAAGATAAAATGCTTCCTAAGCAGACAAACGATACTCATTCAGAAACTATCAAAGAACCTCTTTTATTTTTGGAAGAAAATGAAGCGTCCTTTATTTCTTCGTCTTTACCTAGCGTTTCCCCTTCAGTACTTTCATCTCCGGTTGTAGGTCAATCTCACGTTGCTTTGTCAGGTATTTTCTCCCGTATGTTTTCTTCAGGTATTCATTTTTTTGCATATCATAAAACATACACAGCATTTTTATTAGTAATGATTTCTGCTGTTGTATTTTTTAGTTTTTTTTCCACACCAAAAACAGATAGAGAAACTTTTTCAGTGGTAACCGGTGCAATCAAACAGTATGTAAAAGTGAGTGGCCAAGTTGAAGCTTCAAAAGATGCAAATCTTTCATTTCAAACAAGTGGCCAAGTTTCCTTTGTTGGAGTAAAGATTGGAGATACTGTGGTACAAGGGAAAGTATTAGCTACACTCTCTGCGGGAGACGCTCAAGCTGTTGTATTGCAAGCGGAAGCAAATGTATCAAGTGCTCAAGCTGTACTTTCTCAGTTACAACAAGGGGCACGTAAAGAAGAAGTTGCTCTTAAGGAACAAGCAGTTACAAATGCTAAAAGTACGCTTGATCAGTCCTATAACGCTCTCCCTGATACGATACAAAACGTTGATGCAACAACGGCAGATGTTGTAAAAAATAAGTTCTCTTCACTTTTTATTCTCAATAATAGTAAGTACATTCTTTCTTTTAGCTCGTGTGATCAACGTCTTCAGTCTGAAATAGAGCAAAAACGTACAAATCTTGAAAATATTTTAGCAAGCTTTCAGAAACAAAGTGGAGTGATCAGTGCTATATCTTCTACAAAAATCATTGATACGACCTTTGAATCTGCTTACCAAGCTGCAATTATGACAAATGATCTTGTTAACGCAGTTTCTAACCTTCTCCTTGCTTCTTGTAGTATCACTAATAGTAATCTCGACGGATATCGCACAAATTTATCACTTGTTAAGACAACGATGACAGCACTATTTTCTGATATTACGGGAAAGCGAAGTATGTTGCTTTCTTCAAAAAATGCTTTCAATCAAGCATCGCGTGATCTTGATCTTACACAAGCAGGCACCGATCCATACAAAATAAAATCACAACGAGCTCTTGTTGCCCAAGCGCAAGCCCAAGTTGTAAGCGCAAGGTCTGGCCTCACAAAAACGATTCTTCTCGCACCATTTTCGGGAGTTATTACTGCAGTAAATCTTTCTGAAGGTGAGACAGTAAGTGTTGGTAAAACTATTATTGCCATGATTGCAGCTGAAGGTTTTGAAATTGAAGCAAAGGTCCCTGAGATTGATATTGCGAAAGTAAAAGTTGGAGCAGGAGTACAAGTGACACTTGATGCGTATGGTAAAGATGTCATGTTCCCCGCAACGATTACACGTATTAATCCTAGCGCAACGATGGAAGGTTCTGTCCCTATGTATAAAGTAATTGTTACATTTACGGGAAGTGATGCTCGGGTTAAACAAGGTATGACTGCAAATGTTCAAGTTCTTACTGAAAGCAAATTGCAAGTCATTACGGTCCCTGCTCGCTTTGTAAAAATTATTAATGGTGAACGAGGTACCGTGAGTCTTCGTGGCTCTGCTCAAGAGGAGTTGCGAGATGTTGTACTTGGCATACGAGGAGTAGACGGACTTATTGAAATTAGAAGTGGTCTTGTGGAAGGAGATGTTATTGTTGCTCCAACAACCGAAGTGCGCGGAGCAGAAAAGCAACCTAATTAAGGTATTACTATGAAGCAATTTTTTAATACACTATCACTCGGATTTTTTCTTGCTATTCGTCAGGTGTTGCGTGGAAGTAAATGGGCAACAGGGTTAATTATTTTTATCATGATGTTAACTTTTTTTAATCTCGTGGTAACAAGTGGTATTCTGGTTGGAATTGTAGAAGGGGCCTCTCGTGCATTTAAGGAACAATGGTCAGGAGATCTTTTTATTGATACAAGAAATGAAAAAGATTACATCGAACACACAAGTGATATTATAAGCGTACTATCTTCATTTCCTCAGATACAAAGTTTTTCTCCTCGAATAATAGCAGGAGCAAAAATAGAAGCCAACTGGTGGGAAAAAAGAAAAGAGAGTGATGAAAATTCTGTTTCTAATCAGATTGCAGGTATTGATCCAGAAAAAGAAGATACTACAACACACCTTTCTGAAGCGATTGTTGAAGGAGAATGGCTTCATAAAGATGACACCCATGGCATTGTTCTTGGATCCGCATATTTAGCAAAGTATAGTCGGATTAAAGATCTTGTAGCATTGTTGCGAGATGTAAAACCAGGAGATACGGTGCGAGTGACAGTCAGTGGTAAAAAAACCCTTGTGACCGCTGAGCAAAATTATTCAGCAAATCCAGATCTCACAACCCCTCAATCATTTTCACAAGATTTTATTGTACGGGGAATTATAGATTCAAAAGTACAGTTTGTTACTTCTCGAGCGTACATCCTTGATAGCGAACTTAAAAAAATGTTAGGAAAAAATGATGGTGAGGTTTCTGAGATTGCAATTCTTATGAAGCCCGGAGTTGATCCGTACACAGTCAAGACTCCTCTTATTGACAATGGTTTCAAAGAGTATGCAAAGATAAATACTGCACAAGAAGGTTCCCCGGAATTCTTGGTAAATATAAAATTATTTTTTGGTATTATTGGTTCTATTTTGGGTTCCATTTCTGTCGTCGTCGGACTTATTACTATTTTTGTGATTATCTATATTAATGCGCTCACAAGGAAGAGGCAGATTGGTATCATGAAGGCTGTAGGAGTAAGTGAGTTTGCAATTGAATTTAGTTATATTTGCCAAGCACTTTTCTATGTTATTTCTGGTTCTATTCTTGCAAGTATTCTTGTGTTTTTTATCATTAAACCACTCATTGACGCTCATCCAATTGATACCCCTTTTGCAAAAATTGTTCTTTCCGCAGAACCACTTTCGGTTGGAATAAAGTTTGCTCTCGTTGCGATTATTTCTATTCTTGCTGGATATTTACCCGCAAGAATAATTGTGAATACTAATACCTTGAACGCTATTTTAGGAAGGAATAAATAATTTTTTATATGCCAGAAAAAACATACATTATCGAAACTCATGGAATTACAAAAAGTTTTATTGATGGCAGTACAACTACGCAAATACTTAAAGGTATCAATCTTTTTGTAGGGAAAGGAGAATTTGTTGCAATTATGGGGCGGAGTGGTGCCGGTAAATCGACTCTTTTATATCAGTTATCACTACTGGACACACCAACAAGCGGGTCAATTGTACTCGATGGAAAAATTGTTGATAACTTTAGCACATCTGAAAAGACGACATTTAGGTTATATGAGTTAGGGTATGTGTTCCAGGATTATTCACTTTTACCTGAACTGACTGCTCTTGAAAATGTTATGGTCCCCCTCTTGATGCAAGGGGTGAGAAAAAATGAAGCAAAGAAACTTGCACATGAAGCCTTGGGTAGTGTCGATCTTTCCCACAAGGGAAATAACCTTCCGTCTGAACTTTCTGGCGGTGAACAACAGCGAGTATCTATTGCACGAGCAATTATTCATAAACCAAAGATTATTTTTGCCGACGAGCCAACTGCAAACCTCGACCTTTCTTCTTCACGCGTGGTCATGGATATTTTTAAAAAACTTAATAAAGTTAATGGTATGACTATCGTTATGGTTACGCATGAAGAAGACTATGGTAACATGGCAGACAGAATTGTGAGATTATCTGACGGGAAGGTTGTAGGGAAAGATAGTAGTTCTTAGCTAGAAGAATACGAGGCACACAAAAAGCGCAGGCCTTCGGCCTGCGCTTTTTGTGTTCTAACACTCTTACTAAAATAGTCTTCTGATAATGTTTTGTAAAGGTCTCTCAAAAGATTAGTAACAAAAACATTTATGTTATTTGGAAAAGAATTTGCAAAATATTTTGAAGGTCGCACGAACAAGTGTCCGTGAGATTGAGTCTCAGTACCTGAAACATGCAACTGAGGTATGACTATTTAAAAAATCGATGTGCTTGATTGCGTCTTATGAGCAATTTATTATCGAAATAAGAAATAGTGACACGGTACTTATTTAAAAGCTCTATAGACCCAATAAAGGGTACTAATCGGGCGGTGGATATTAATGGATTACTGAGGATTCTTATTAAAGAGTAAGGTGCACCATTTTTTAGAACTCATGACTTACTATGGTAGTACCATCTGCGTTGCTTTACATTCATTACCGAGGAAGGATTTGATATAGGTTGGACACTGGAGGTTCACTTCTTTTTCAAGTGTATCTTTGCCTATTCTAAACGTGCATGATACATAGCCATCAGTATTTGTATCTACTCCCTGACAGATTTCTCCTAAGATTTTATATTCTTGATACACCTTGGTGATATATTTGTGTCCGATTTTTTGTGCTCTTTCTGCTCGAATGTCATTAGTCCATGTTATCGATGAAAGATAGAGTGCTCCTGTACCTACAATAACAGCAAAGAATATAAACATGTAAAGATATTTTTTCATAGTAGTATAAGTGTACTTGATAAATGGTACACAAGCAAAAAAGAGTTAGTAGTATGGTTATAAAAAAAGTATAAAG
>JAYWBQ010000008.1:0-18971 GCA_043781255.1 Minisyncoccota bacterium
AAAGTACGCGTTTGTGCCGCCACTTTCTGCGATTACTGGAAGAGTGCGACGAGAGTGAAACCAAGCATACCAACAATTACTAGGACTGCAACGACTGCCCAAATTTTTTCAATAACTTTTCTGTTTTTTGCATTAAATATCATATGTATATTTTCAAAGTCTTTTAAAACTGTGTGGTATTATTATGAATATAATACTAGCAAAATTATGCGAGAATATCAACAAAAACACATGGTCCGTACACTTGTCTACTCAAAAGTGACACTTGTAGTTTTGTTTCTCCTTATCGTTTTCCTTCTACGCTCTATTATGGAATTAAATAACAAACGACTAGATGTAAATAAATTGCGAAACGATTCTGTTAAAGAAAGAGATGAGCTACAAAAGAAAGTCGACAAAGCTCAGACTCAAACTAATTTGATTAGTACCCAAAGAGGGTTTGAAGCATATATACGTACAACATACCCGGTAGTTAAGAAAGGTGAGGGAGTTATTGTTATCTATGATGACAATAAAGTGCCAGTAAGTACAGTGAGAGAAAAAATGACCGTATGGGAACATTTTAATGTATGGTGGAATAATTTTTTTCAAAAATAATTTCCTTTTTTAGAAGAGTTTTTGTATACTAGAAGAATATGGACACACAAACAGTAACAAATACAACAGAACAAGCAGGCATTACAAATGAACAAAAGAAAGTAGAAATTTATAGTACGGCATCATGCCACTTTTGTCATATGGCAAAGGACTGGCTTAGTGAAAAGCAGATTCCTTTTATTGATTATAATGTTGGAGAAGATATGGCAAAGAGAAAAGAGATGGTGGAGATGACGGGGCAGCTTGGTGTGCCAGTGATTAAAATAGGGGATGAAGTAATGATTGGATTTAATCCAGAACAGATGGCGAAGATTTTGGAGGTGGCGGATTAAAAGGCGAGACGAGGACACACATATAAAAAGCATCGTTTACGACGATGCTTTTTATGTTAAAGCTCTCGGCAGAAATCGGCTACAAGTAAAGTTTTTTCGTCAAAAAACTTTCTCTCAGCCCGCCCCTCCCTCGTTTTTGTTGCTACAAAAACATAGCTGCGGCCCTCCGATTCCGCACAGAAGCTTTACGTCTCCCGACGTGATTTACTAATCAGCAGTTGGCTTCTTCTCGGGCACTGAATACAAAATACTCCAAAGCTTTGGAGTATTTTGTATTCAGTATTCTTGAATTAGCCAGAACATATTTCGCCGCCTGCGGTGGCGAGGAATTCCCCCAGCGAAAATTCGGAAAGGCTGCGGAGCCACACCGCTGACAATTTCAAGTTTTTCTTTGTCGGTAAATTCTTTTAAAAATTACAGCTATCCCCAGCTACCGTACTTGTTACCATTTTACCATCTTTAAGTTCACCTATGATTTTGACGAAAGATTTACTTTCTTCGACATAATCTTGCTTCTCCGAACGGATTAAAATTAATTTTCCATCTCCATCAAATTTATATGTTGCATTATTGTAAATACAACCAGCCATACCCCCAACACTATGTGTTGTAATGGTTTTTGTTTGGAGTTCGGGTGTGGGATTTGACAAAGAGCTCAAGTCACTATTTTCAACAAAAACATTTTTTGAAGGATCAAACAACCAATATCTATATCCAGTATTTCCAGTCGCCCCCCACCAACTCATCAATCTAATGTCTTTATACCCATCAAAATTAATATCTTGGGCTTCGAAAAAGTTTCCACCTCTTGGTGGTGGTTCGCTCATTCCGGCTTCTATTTTTTGTACGAGAAGTTTACTTTCATTCCCCTTTGTAGTTTCTATTTGGTCGATCATGTTGTTTTCGACATTTCCTCTGAGATAGAAATTGTAAACGGGCAAACCATTATGAATATTAAAATGACAAATTGCACCACCGCGTACATCCGTAACAACATCTCCAAATTCCAATTTAGCCCCATTGTATGGAGTGATTAGGCATCCGTCTGCAATTTGCTGGCTATTTTGATTTTGTATTGGTTGAGTAGTCGATTTTTGAGTGGTATCAGTTGTCGTGGGCACAACTACACTATTGTTGGAAGGGATTTTTTTTGTGGAGATAAAAAATGCTCCAACTCCTATCACCAACAATGCAACAATCAAAATTACAATCTTTTTTGGAATCATATGATTAAAAAATTTTCTTCCCCAAAAATTAAAATATGGTTCGAGCCGATGTTTTTCTCCAGGGGAATTCCTCGTCGCCGCAGGCGGCGAAATGTGTTCGAACTAATTCAAGAATACTGCACCCGAAAGGAAAAGTCAAAGAGTTTTGGTTCGCCTCGCTTCGCTCGGCGACTAATTTGTATTCAATTTTGGGGGTAAAAACGAATTCGCGATTTCGCATTTTTGGGGAAGAAAATTTTTTAATCCTTAATCCAAAAACAATATGAAATACATACTTTACGCTCGCAAATCTATCGAGGACGATGATAGGCAGGTTTTAAATATTGAAGCGCAACTCGTAGAGTTGCAAGAGTGTGCCGCCAAAGAAAAACTTAAAATTGTAGCCTCGTTCTGCAAGGCCAAAACCGCAAAAGAACCTGGGCGAATGAAATTCGCAGAAATGTTGTCATTGATTGAGAGAGGAAAAGCAAATGGGATAATTTTTTGGCATCCAGACCGCCTTGCGCGCAATTCAGTAGATGGAGGTAAAATAATTCACTTCGTAGATCGCGGCTTGATTAAGTCCCTAAAATTTCCCTGTTTTTGGTTTGAATCGACACCACAGGGATTATTTATGCTCAATATCGCTTTCGGCCAATCAAAATATTTTGTAGATAATTTACGAGAGAATGTGAAGCGGGGTTTGCGGCAAAAAATACGAAACGGAGTATGGCCCGGCTGGGCTCCGGTGGGTTACCTCAACAACGCTAAAACTTGTGGGATTGATGTTGGTAGGGAAAAAGCACCGTTATACGACGGTGCTTTTTCATGTACGAATCAGTGGATGACGAACACTTGGGTTTTCGTTACGAGAGAAACAAGTCAATGCTTGGCAAGAAAACAAAATCAAAACTAGATAAAGTTTTAACAGAGTATAAGCACGGAGATAGCAAAACAAGGAAGGCTTTTAAAAGAAAAAGAAAGGTATATTTTCGTTATAATACCATTTCCAATTAACCTCTTCCGGTTTCTCACTGAGAATACTATTGATTTATATGAATAGTTACCCAACCAAAAGGGAAGAGGTTTAAAAGGGATGGTATAAGAACTCTGTAGTTAAGGCAGTAAAGGAATAATAATCACCGTAAAAACCACTGAAGTACTTCGGTGGTTTTTATTGTGATTTAAGCCTCTTGGCCTATCTCGCTAAAGGGTGCTGTACCACGGTCAGGGGTTATTTATGATTTATAGAAATGGCAAAAGTAAGAATATAGGAGTAGAATATGTATAGCCCCTGCAAATCAAATTCCCACATTTCTAATGCTACACTTTACTAAGTGTTAAAGATCAACATAACTACAAAAGAAATTACTCTTTTGCAAGATCACAAAAAGAAAGCTTCGAAACAAAACAAAGTTTTTTATTTTAAATATTAAAAGTGGGGATTTGATTTGCAGGGGCTATATATATGAAAAGAATAAAACTCTTCGCTATAATATCACTCTTAACAGCAGAAACACTATCTTTGGTCTCCGCCAGGAATGTCTCTGTAAAATCATATTACAAACCAAGTAAGGGTACCTATGTCATGCCTTCATATCGTACAAGTCCTAATCATACAAAGATAGATAACTATGGAACCCAAGGAAACTATAATCCTTATACCGGTAAAAGTGGAACAAAACCATATTAGTTATGAATTACTTTAAGAAAAACTGGTTCAAAAAAACTCTACTTATAGCAATAATTTTTGTGTCATGTTTTATTGCTTTTCAGGCAAATAAATACTTCCAAAATTTTAATAATTTTCAGTTACAATCCAAATGTTCTGATGCTGCTGAAAAGTTTTATGTAAAAAATGGATGGAGAAAAGATGGAAATGATACTAATTCTAGTTATGAAAACCATTTTAATTTGAAGCTGAATAAATGTTTTATTTTACTTACTTCCGGTTCCCTAAACGATGATTTTGTCACAATTGATTTGTATGATGTTTTGGAGTCTAAACGTTATGCTTCCTATAATGGTCATGGTGTTTGTGATAAATCTATTTTGTCTTTAACGAATACATCAACAAATAAATGTCAGGTTGATTCAGGGAATATTTGGTATGATGGCAATGATGCAAGGGTGCCTCCTGATTTTACGGTTGGTTTTCGTGGACTGAAGTATGGTTCTCAAGTCGGAGACGAAAATACTCAAAGAATATTTATGGAACACGTCCAACCTTTCATGAATAATTAATTCTTATGCCAGAAAAGTATTTTTTTGAAATACCAGTATTTAGGTGTACAAAAGCTCAATGGAATTTAGAAAGACCCATTGAGGTTAAAAAACTTGCAAGATCTCTTTTTAATGATAAAGATCTTACAAAGAAGAATATTGATTCTGCAAGTTTTTTTGTACCAGAAAAATCATCATATTATTATGGGGCATTGGTTGGTATGATTAAGTTATACACCACAAATCAAATAATAAAAGCAGAACTATTCTTTATTAAAGAAAGGGTGACAAAAAGTTTAAAAAATAAGACTTGGTTATCTATGGGAAAAATATTTGAATTTATGGTATTAGAACATACAAATGAAGAAATATTTAATTTAATTTTTCTTAAAATAAAAGAGCGGGATAAAGACGAGTTTTTTGTACATAGGTTTATTGACCTAGAATCATTTACTAACATAGGTAGATTTCTAGATTATAGAACCCTAGTTTCTTTCTAAATTTCTATATTGGTGGAATAACCCCCCTCGGTCTATCTCACATGGTTGTGCCCTCGGCAGGAAGTTCGGTCACCACTTTGGTGTTTTATTTCTTACCTACGGTACTCATAAAACACGCAAAGTCTCGACCCCGGGAAAAACCGACAAAAAAGTATTTCAAAAATAGTTGAACCCAATTTTTGAAATACTTTTCCGTAGACCAGTTTTTCGTTCGATTCCGCACGAAAGACGCCCAAGCGTCTTTCTCGAGGGCACAATATACTAAAAGCACCTTGTAAGGTGCTTTTAGTATATTGTGCCCTCGGCAGGAATCGAACCCACATTAATCCCTTAGGACGGGACTGTTCTATCCATTGAACTACGAGGGCTTGCACTCGATTCTAGCATATTGTGCTTTTGTAGGCATTATAAAGTGCTGTATACTTGTTTAATATGAATATCCAGCATTTAACTAACGAGGAAAAGCTCAATGAGATTTTTAGAATGACTGAAGAGAATAATCGTATTCTTCACAGTCTCAGGAGGCAACAGTATTTTGCAAATATATTTCGTATTTTATATTGGATAATTATTATTGCTTCAGTCGGGGGAGCTTATTTCTTTATTAAGCCTCTCATTGAAACTTTTACTGGAAAAACATCAGGATTCACACAAATGTTTGACCAAATAAACTCTTTCAAGTCTCAGTCACCAGAAGTAAAAGCCTTCAAAGAAATGTTTCAAGGGGCTAGTTCTCCTCAAAATTAAAGATTTACAAGATCTTTTATTTGGTCTTATTTTATGATAGGATATAGAGACAATTTACAGTAAATTGTGTGAAAATAAATCAGTAGTAAAAATGAAATCTGCCAGGATAGCTCGAGGAGCGAAGGCGACGAAGATGTCCGTAGTCAGCAGACTAGGACGCGAGATGTTAGGCGACGAAGATGTCCGTAGTTAGTAGATAAACGACGCAAGTTTGTAGATTGTCAAAACTTGCAGGTAGTGTGCTGGTTAAAATAATATAAATATGCTGGGATAGCTCAGTTGGTAGAGCATTTGCCTGAAGAGCAAAGGGTCCCCAGTTCGAGCCTGGGTCCCAGCACAGAACACAAAAAGAGGCATCAATGTTGTCTCTTTTTGTATTATGCAGCATTACAACCCCAGACTCTGTCCGAAAATTTATTTTTTCTGTGCTGGAAAAAAAGCTAAAATATTTTTCGGAGAGCTTAGGTTCTCTAAAAAAATATAAAAAAATCGATGACATAGCATCGATCTTTGATTCACATTTGATACCTCACAGCTACGTCGCATGGACTCCGTTAAGGATTATGTTGGGAAACTTTTGGTTTTCCAACATAGTCTTTTGTGGAGCACCTAGATACCCCTCCAACAGAACTCGAATGAGTGCAAAGAAGGGCCTCTCGCTTCGGGGAGTTTCATTGATTTGGAGATTTTTTGTAAACAACCCTTAGTCTTGGTTTATAGAGTAAAATTTCTCCCTCAGATTGAGGTTCTTTGTGAAGATTTTCATAGAGACTCCTCACTGCATATGGAAGTGAATTACGTGTGATAATGACACCTTGTGCTCGTAACCACCTTGCATCATAAACAACAACATTAAACGGTTGATTGGCAGTAAGATTTTTGTTTTCTTCCAAAATTTCCTCTACCACTCTTTTAACAAGATCATCTATGTTTTCATTTGCCATAGCACTTCTCCTTCTCTAGTTTTGGTTTATCGAACTTTAGTCTGCTCTCTATTCTATTCCTACTTTAGAATTTGTAAAGGAAAAAAATAAACCACCTCTATAAGGTGGTTTATTTTTTTATATTGATTTAACTTTTAGCTTGGTTTGTCGTGCCTTATCTACTTTTGGAAGTCTGATAATAAGGAGCCCATGCTTTTCTACCGCTTCTGCTTCTTCTATTTCTACTTCGTGGGGGAGGAGAATCGTTCGAGTGAATGTTCCCCAGTAGAGTTCTTTGTAAAAGTAGTCATCATGGGTCACCTGAGTATTTCCATCACGCCTCCCTTTAATAGTAACCATGTCACGTGTTATGGAAAGATGTAGATCTTCTGGCTTTACACCAGCAACCATGGCTTCTATGATAATTTCGGTACCAGTCTGGTAGACATCTACTGAAAGTTCTCCTTCTTCCATTTCCGGCTCATCGGTCTCCTCGTTCATAACATGATGCTTTGGTCGAGCTGCTTGAGTAGAGGAAGAAGCGGCCTTGCTACCCACATGCTTGATAGGAAGTTCTTCTTCAGGTTCGTCACGTACTTCTTCAGGGGTGAAGTCTATTTGATCATCTTCATCCTCCACACTAATGGAGCCAGCAAGACGCTCGAAAAATGATTTTTTTTCTTTAAGCATAAATAATAAAACGTGGTTAGTTGTGTATCTATATAGTATAGTCGATATTGTTCTAATAAAGTCAAGAGTTATACACAGTGGGACAGCTATAGCCAACCAAAAACAAATACCGAGGTTTTTTAAAAACAGGGTTAGCTGTCTACCTCTTATGTTATAAGGAAATCTGTGAAATTCTCTAATTACAGAATGTGGGTATTTGTTTTTGGTTGGCTATAGTAGCTTGTAGTCTGTAGTTAGAAATACTAAATACAAATTATTTGCAAAAAGAGCGATGCCGTAGGCATCGCTCTTTTTGTATCTTAGCTACAGTCTACTAGCTAATGTCTAAAGTCTACCCTCTACCCTCTACCATTTTGTCACTATCAACAAATCATCCTCATCTTTTTTAATATATTTCCAAATCTCTTCTGTAATAAATGGCATGAACGGATGAAGTACAATTATTTGCTCACGAAGAAGTGTTGTAAGAAGAAGTTGCGCACTCACTTTACCAGCATTCCCATCTATTCGTACTTTTCTCGTCTCAATAATTTCATCACAAAAAACCTTCCAGAAGTAATCATAGATTTTTTGTGATGCCAAATGAAAACGATAATTCTCAAGGTCGCTTGTAATATCTTTTTTAATTTCTCCCCAAGCATCATAGACAGCTTTGTCCTCATTGGTAAGAGTCGCAGTAGTATCTTCAAAATTTGCAGTTCTATCAAGCACGAAACGTGTGGCATTCCAGATTTTATTAGCGAACATTTTATATGCTTTCACTTTATCTTCACTTAATTTCAAATCATTTCCTGGACCATTTGCTACTATAAGCGACATACGAAGTGCGTCTGTTCCATATTTTAATGAAAGATCTCGTGGGTCAAGCACGTTCCCGATAGACTTACTCATCTTCTGACCTTTCGCGTCACGAATTAATCCATGAAGGTAAACATGCTTAAATGGAACTTCATTGAGTGCATATGTTGAAAAGAGAACCATACGAGCCACCCAAAAGAAAAGAATGTCATGACCTGTTTCAAGAAGGTCTGTTGAGTGGAATGTTTTTAGATCTGTTGTTGCATCTGGCCAACCAAGAGTTGAAAATGTCCACATACCAGACGAGAACCAGGTATCAAGTGTATCTTCGTCTTGAACCCACCCATCACCTATTGGTGCTTCTATGCCAACATGTATTTTCTCATCTTGATACCAAACTGGTATACGATGTCCATACCAAATCTGCCTTGAGATACACCAGTCACGAAGATTTTCTATCCAGTGGAAGTACACTTTTTCAAATCGTTCAGGAAGAATAATTGTTTTCTTGCTCTCTACTGCCTCACGCATGAGATTTTTAAGAGTTGTTTCTTTTCCAAAATGTGCAAATGGTTTGTTCACAGCTACGAACCACTGCTTCATAATCTGTGGTTCAATGATCCCACCCGTTCTCTCTGCTGTGGAAATGTTATGTTGATACTCTTCCACTTTTTCTACCAAACCTTTAGCTTCTAGTTTTGTAACAATTTTTTCTCGAGCGTCTTTAATTTTGAGCCCTTTAAATTCTTCACCAGCAATAGGGAGCAACTTCCCATACTTATCAATAATCTGCTCGTAATCAAGTTTATACTTTTGTGCAAGTTCAAAGTCAACAACTGAGTGCCATGGAGTAATCGTCATGACACCTGTTCCAAATTCTTGGTCGACCGACTCATCTTTAATGATTGTAGCTTCAATTGGACCATTGATCCATTCAACAGTAAGCTTTTGACCGTGAGTATATTCTTTATACCGAACATCGTCTGGGTGCATCACAACATATTTATCACCAAACTTTGTCTCAGGGCGTGCAGTACCGATCACAAATGGGCCATATTTGAAATAATAAAACTTAGATTTCTCTTCTACATAGACAAGCTCATCGTCTGAGATAGTGGTTTGGCCTTTTGGATCCCAGTTCACAATGCGATGTCCTTGATAAATAAGTCCATCTTTGTACATTTTGGTGAACATCGTTTTCACTGCGACATTACGCTTCTCATCAAGAGTAAAAGCAAGACGTGACCAGTCAAGAGATGCTCCCATCGAACGAAATTGTGAAAGAATTGTATTTTGAGATTCAACTGCAAATTGATTAATGCGTCTCAGCATTTCTTCTCGTCCTAGATCATGACGACTCTTACCTTCCTCTTTTAGGATTTTTTTTTCTACGACGGACTGTGTCGCAATAGCTGCATGATCTGTTCCTGGAAGCCAAAGAGTCATATAGCCTCTCATGCGCTTATATCGAATGAGCGTATCTTGAATCGCAAGCATAATAGCATGTCCTGCATGAAGGGTGCCGGTAACATTTGGTGGGGGGAGTATGATCGTGTAGGCCTCTTTTCTCTCACCAGGAAGATTGTCTGGATTGAAGTACCCACTCTTCTCCCAGGTACTATAGATAGACGCTTCCACACTCTCTGCATTAAATGGTTTTGTAAGTGCTGTTAAATCTTTCTGTGGAACTGTTTTCATATACTTTAAATACTATCACAATATATTAAAAAAGTACTATAGAATAAAGGTATTTTAAAAAATGCATTGCTTGACTTTTATACTAAAATGTGCTAGTATAGATACATAAATTGTTCTTTTATATCTGTGCAGAAAAAGTAGTCATAGCGACATGTATTCACACTGTAGGACGGACCTATGCACCAGAGGCAAGATCTAGGGGGGTGGAGAATATATATCGCTGTGACTATTAGACCACTTGAGTCGAACACGCAGCAATTGAAAGGATGACGCCATGACGAATCAGATCATGATCGCATCGGAAATGAACGACGGCCAAATTGAAAACTTCGTGAGCAAATTGCGTGACGCACTTCGTAAGAACCGTCAGCATTTCAGCAAGGACTCCGCACAGCATGCGCTGGGGGTTCCAAACATTGGCATGGAGTTTCTTGCTCTCATTCGTGCCCACGCGGAAGCTTTTGGTAATATGGTCGTTCGCCACGCAACAGTCAATCGCGAACGTTCACAACGCGAAGCGCTCGTCGCAACAGGTCGCAAGCTTCACTTAAATGAATCCGTGGTGAAGACCATGCCGGCTGCCAGCGGAAACATCGAGACGATCTTCGTCAACCTTGGTCGCAATGTTGACTGTGACAAGCTAGATGACGAACTTGACAAGCTCGGCTATGAGCTCATTGTCGATCCACAAGGGCTTGCTGCTATCAACGAGGCTGATCGTGCCTTTGCAGATGGTCACCCCAACGGCATTCAATGGAAAGACAGCAAAGGAAACTACTGCTTCGTGGTCTTCCATGCTTGGCGTGATGGGCGGCGCGTGGACGTGCGCGTGGTTCGGAGCGGCGAGTACTGGAGCAGCCTTGGGTGGTTCCCGTGCCGTCGCAAGATGGCACTCTGAACTTACGCACTTTGGGACTTTTGGTCACTTTGAACTTAGTTCCCTGGGCTCTGTATCCTGCATACAGAGCCCTTTAATTTTGTATACTAGAAGACGAGAGTAGGTGAATACGTGGGCGATCAAGGTTTCCCGCTACCGAAATCAGTATCCATACATGCCAGAATACATGCGATCACGGTTTCATGTAGCGTGCGGTATGCAGACACTTCAAAAATGAAGTTACTTGGTATGAAGTACTAGGGTATTATGATACCGAATACAATTCAACCCAGAGATCGGCATGAGTCTTCAATGGGTGGTGGAATGGAAGGTATTTCATACAATTGCTACGTGATCTTCAACGCTTGGAATGACGAGCGGAACGTGAACGTGGATCAGAACGACAACTACTGGAACGACAATTGGTGGTTCCCGTGCCGTCGCAACTCACTTCATTTCTAAAGGCCGATACAACGTGTCGGCCTTTAGTTTTTCTTCTCCACCATTTGCTTTGTCAGTTGTCCATGCCAACCACCGAGCATTCTTCCAATTTCAGAAGTCTTCTCAGAAAGTGCAATATACTTTTTCATATCGAGTGATTTTGTTTCAAAGAGAATGAGAAGGAAGACATTCGTGGTGTCTAGCTTCCGTATTGCAATACGAACAAAAGGTAGTTTCTCTTCTTTTGATAAAAATGTGGTAACAATCAGTGACTCAATAAGGTCTATGAGCAGTGTGTCTACTTTTGCACCAAGTGAGTAGCGATGTACTTTTGGAAGAGTGTTGTGTATGTCATTCCACAGCTTGTAGATGTCTTTCGTCTTCTCTAACACTGGAAGCAGTTTTGCATGAGCTCCTTGCAAAACTGCTCGGGGGGGTAGCATTTAAAGGATGAAAGTCTATAGTCATACATACGATGATATCATCTCAACCGAAAATCTCTTGTATGCATGGCAGGAGTTTGAAAGAGGAAAGAAAAAGAAAGAGGATGTCATGGAGTACAAGAGACATCTGATGACGAACATCCTTAACCTTCACAACGAATTGAAAGCATGAACATACGTACACGGTGACTACCAACACTTCATCATCTGTGACCCCAAGCGATGATTACGGGCTTTTGTTTTGTTGGTTAAAGATGTAAGTTTTTACAAATTCTTGTGTAAGTGATTAATATTTTTTTGTGCATCATCTCATTTCATAGTATGCTCTCTTTATCATGAAGGAACATACAATCAATAAACAATCAGTTATTTTAAAAAAAGGAGGAAAGGTGAAACCGGAGGTAATAAAGAAGATGCGTAAGTCAATAGCCAATCATGCTGCAAAAAAGATTTTCATGAAAATAGCAGGAAAGGAAGTAGAAGTAAAACTCCCAGATCATCATTTCAAAAATGTGAAGGTAAAGAGAGGTCTTGCTGGGCTAGGACTCTTTGCGGGTGAGGATATCAAGAAAGGGGAATTGATCATCGAATACATTGGAAATATTTTAAATAAAGAAGAAGCAGAGAAAATAACAACAGGGCAATATCTCTTTGAGGTGAATCGTAACAAGACTATTGATGGTTCTGTGAGATGGAACATTGCACGATACTGTAACCACGCATGTGAAGAGGCAGGGAATGCTGAGAGTGAAATCAAGAAAGGGCGAGTGTTTATTAAAGCAATTAAGAATATTAAAGATGGTGAGGAAATTGTTTATGACTACGGAGAAGAATTCGTGAACGAACATATCGCACCATATGGATGCAACTGTAAGGCTCTTGAGCATAGCTATGGAGCAGCTATTAGCAAGTAGATTGTAGCTTTGAATCTCTCTTGGGGTCACATTCCCCGTCAGTTTGCTGCGGAAAGTTTTTGTTTTGACCTTGATACCTCGTCAGCTTGCTGCGAGGTCGTTCATTCGAGAGAATTCTCTGATGCTCTACATCGAAGGAAGTTGATGACAAGAACAAAATTAATGCAAGGAGCGACCCCGGAAGGGTCGCTCCTTATATTAAGGCTAGGGTCTACCCAATAGGTGATTCTGCTGAATCACAAACTACAGTCTAAAAGCTATTTATGCAAATACTTCGCATTTGCATTTACATAAAAAATAAAAATAAAAGTTATCCACATATTTTTTACAATAAAGTATTGTGTGTATGTGTATGAGTGACATACTTAGTATATCGAGAGTAATGATCGCGGTCGTGATCAAAACATTTAGTAGTGCTCTCTGATTTTTATAATACATAAATATTTATGGCAGTAAAAAAAGTTGCTAAGAAGGCTGTTAAGAAGGTGGCCAAGAAAGCAGTAAAGAAGGTAGCCAAGAAAGCAGTAAAGAAAGTTGCTAAGAAGGCAGTGAAGAAGACAGCAAAGCGAGCGTAATTGCAAACTTGAATGTCAATTCAAAAATAAATCACTCACTCCCATGAGTGATTTATTTTTTATTCGCGAATAATATCTCCGTGGCGTCAGCCAAGGGATGTAGCGACACCCAATATCTTTCTTTCCGCATGTTAAAATAACCAAAGGAAAGGAAGATGTTGGGCAAACAGCTATGCTATTTGAATGATGCAATCCAAAGGATTGCATCTGATACTCTGTGGCGTCAGCCTAGGGTAGTTCATTCGAAAGAATTCCTCGGTGCTTGCATCGGTCAACTGAATTTGTTTTGGTGTCTGCACCCATGCCTCGTCTACTTGCAGCGAAGTAGTTGAGTATCTTCTTTAAAGAAAGACGTAGAGATTTCCTCTAATTTGTATATTGACTGTATAAAAGACAGGTTGTACGACCTATCTTCTTTTTATGTAAAAAACTTATTTTTCATGCTATAATTACAGTATTATGTCTTTTATTACTAAAGGTTTGAACGTTATTTTCCCAGATGAATCCAAAAAAACTATTAAAGCACTTACTCCTTTGGTTGATAAAGTTTTTTCATATGAAGATGAATTAAAAACTCTCTCATCTTTAGAACTCAAACAAAAGAGTATTAATCTTAAGGTACGAGTCATGAAGGATATCGAAGGTCTTAAGGAGGATGAATTAAAAGCAACAGAAAAGAAAGTCCTTGAGGCAGTGCTACCGCTTGCATTTGCTCTTGTTCGTGAGAGTTCTCGTCGCACGCTTCACATGATGCATTATCGTGTGCAAGTCATCGGAGGAATATTACTCCATCGTGGAAACATTGCTGAAATGCGAACAGGAGAAGGGAAGACTCTTGTGGCGACGCTTCCTGCGTATCTAAACGCGCTCACAGGACGTGGTGTACATATTGTTACGGTGAATGACTACCTTTCTAGGCGTGATGCCGTATGGATGGGGCAAGTGTATGACGCGCTCGGTCTTACAAGTGCAGTCATCAATCATCAGTCATCATTTGTGTATGACAGTGCACATATTGATAAAGAAGAAGAAAAGAAAGATGACGCTATCCGTGACGAAGTTGGCTCATATAAAGTTGTGTACGAATATTTAAAGCCATGTAGTCGACAAGAAGCGTACCTCGCAGATATTACCTACGGAACAAACAATGAGTTTGGTTTTGACTATTTGCGAGATAATATTGGCTATAACAAAGAAACAATTACTCAACACACACATCACTACGCAATTGTGGATGAGATCGACTCTATTTTGATCGATGAGGCCAGAACTCCACTCATTATCTCTGCACCAGCACAAGAGTCCAGTGATATGTATACCAAATTTGCAAGTGTTGCATCTTCTATGACAGAAGCAGATGACTATACTGTGGATGAGAAGCAGCGCGCTATCTCACTCACTGAAACTGGTATCACAAAAGCAGAGAAAGCTCTCGGACTTTCAAATATCTATTCGGTGGAAGGCATGAAATACGTGCATCATCTTGAAAGCGCAGTTAAAGCAAAAGCACTTTTCCTTCGTGAGCGTGAATATGTAATCAAAGATGGTGAAGTGATTATCGTGGATGAGTTTACGGGGCGTATGCAGCCGGGGCGTCGTTGGTCAGACGGACTGCATCAGGCAGTAGAAGCAAAAGAAGGGGTAAAGATTGAACAAGAGTCACGAACGCTTGCATCCATCACATTTCAAAATTACTTTAGATTCTATGAAAAGCTCGCAGGTATGACAGGAACTGCAGAAACTTCAAAAGAAGAGTTTTATAAAGTGTATGGTCTTGTGGTTACTCCTATCCCAACACATAATCCAATCAATCGTAAAGATCATTCTGATTTTATTTTTCAGTCAGAAAAAGGAAAGTGGCAAGCACTTTCTAAAAAAGTAAAAGAACTTCATGAAAAAGGACAACCAGTCCTCATAGGTACTATTTCTATCGAGAAGAATGAGGCAATTTCAAAGTATCTCGAACGTGAAGGAGTACCTCACTCAGTATTAAATGCAAAGAATCATGAGAAGGAAGGAGAGATCGTAGCAGCAGCTGGGAAGAAAAGTACAGTGACTATTGCAACTAATATGGCAGGACGTGGAGTAGATATTAAACTCGGAGGCCCACAAGCAACAGACTCTGAACGAGAAGATGTACTCGCTTTAGGTGGGTTATTTGTGGTAGGAACAGAACGTCATGAAGCTCGTCGCATCGACAACCAGCTACGAGGTCGCTCAGGCAGACAAGGGGACGTAGGTGAGACACAGTTCTTTGTGTCACTTGAAGATGATCTTATGCGTGTGTTTGGGTCAAGTAATATCAAGACCATGATGGGGCGTTTCGGTATTCCAGAAGATGAGCCTATCGAAAGTAAACTCGTATCACGTGCTCTTGAAGGTGCACAAGAAAAAATCGAAGGTTTTCATTTTGATACTCGTAAACATACCCTTCAATATGATGATGTTCTTAACCATCAGCGAACAAGTATTTATGCAAAACGACGTAAGATTTTATTTGAGGACGAAGGAATTGTTGATGAAGTTTTTGCAGAACTCGTAGCACAAAAGCCTGAGCTTGAAGAAGTTCTCAAGCAAAAAATAGAGCAATACAGTAAAGATGCTGTATATCATATTTTCCGTATTATGATGCTTCAGATTATCGACACACTTTGGATGGAGCATTTAGATGCAATGGAGCACTTGCGTAATAGCGTGAACCTTAGAGCCTATGGTCAGCGTGATCCACTTGTGGAGTACAAAAAAGAAGGACTTCGAGCGTTTAGATCTCTTGAAGCAACACTTCGTGGTGAACTTATTTTATTTATAGAGAATCTAGATGGATTTTTCGCACAACAGCAAGCTCGTTTCCAGGCAGAAACTGGTTTTGTTTCAGTGATTCCAAGTATTGAAGGTGGGGCAACTACTACCAACTCTTCTCTAAAAGAAAAAATAAAAGTCGGTCGTAATGATCTATGTCCATGTGGGAGTGGTAAGAAAGTGAAGAAGTGTGATTGCAAGGAGTTTGAGTATCTAAGGAAGTAGTCATCTTTTATTCAACATGAAACAAAGACTAGTTTGGTTGATCGGTAAACCTGGCTCTGGAAAAACAACAGTTGGCAAAAAGCTTGAACAAAGTGACAGGAGTATTCGTTATTATTCTTTTAGTGATCTCTTAAAAGTATTTCAGCCTAAGTTGAATCAAGGGGGTTTTACTCAAGATACACGGGATAAAGTGTATTCTTTTCTGTCGAAGGAAGTTAAAAATAAAACTATTATAGTTAGTGGAAATCCATATACAAGTAGCTCTTTCCAAGAGATGGCAGACATAACTAAAAACTTTTCAGTAATTATCTTTCAAATATCAGATAGAGCAGCTCTAGAAAGATTGAATAAAAGAGGAAGAAAAGTCTTTGCTCATGATGGAGATAATCAAAAAGAGAGATTGGACAACTTTCATAAAAGTGTTTTGCCAGAAATAGAAAAGATTAGTAAAAAAAGAAGCGCACGCTCTGTTCATGTTGAAGATAAAAATACGGAGGAAATATGTTTGATGATGAAAAATATGTTGCTCGCCAATTCGCAAGAAGAGTATGCTTTATCTCAGCTTGAAGAAGCTGAAAGAGATGTTGTGTCAGAAAGAGTGTCTCAAGGCGACTTGGAGACTCTTCTTACAAAGATGGATTAAATGGTGTGGTATAATTTTCATATTAAAACTGCCTTCTATTTTCCACTCTCTGATATCTATTTATGAAAGACCTCTTCAAATCTCTTGTCGTACGTGCCCTTATCTGGGAAGCGAAGGCCACACTCCTTCGTCATAAGCCATTCATCATTGGTGTCACAGGAAACCTCGGCAAGACGAGCACAAAGGACGCGATCTATGCCGTGATGAAAGATCATTTTCATACTCGTCGTAGCGAAAAGAGTATGAATAGTGAGTTTGGTGTGCCTCTCACCATTTTAGGAGAAAAATCAGGCTGGAACAATCCACTTAAATGGGTAGCCATTCTCATTCGCGGGCTCTTCGTTGTGTTTGCAAAAGAATATCCAACGTATCTCGTGCTTGAAATTGGAGCAGACAGACCAGGGGATATTAAATCTATTGCTTCATGGGTGAAGCCTGACATAACTGTGGTGACACAGTTTGGTCAGGTTCCTGTGCATATTGAATTCTTTAAAGATAGAGATGCTGTTGTAGAAGAGAAAGGGTATCTCGTAGAAGCACTTAAAGAATCTGGTATTTTTATTTATAACAGTGACGATCATGATGCTCTTAAGTTACTTGGAAAAACTAATGCTCGAAAAATTGGTGTAGGGATTCACGAAAAAACTGATATTCTTGCAACCAATATAAAAATGTATGGGGATCCTATTTTGGGTACTGAAGTAGATGTGATGATTGATAAAGTAAGTTATCATCTTGTACTTCCTGAAGTAGCCGGAAAGTCCCCAGTGTATTGTGCTTTGCCAGCACTTGCTGTTGCTCGTGAGCTTGCTATACCACTTGAGATAGCGTGTGCAGCACTTCGGGATGCTGATAAACCAAAGGGGCGTATGCGACTACTCATGGGGATGAATGGCTCTGTTATTATCGACGATTCGTACAATGCTTCACCAAAAGCAACAGAACATGGATTAAAGACACTCGCTGAATTAGATATAATAGGCAGAAAAATTGCTGTCTTAGGAGATATGCTTGAGCTCGGTGATCATACACGAGATGAACATTATAAGATTGGAAAAATTGCTGCAAAATCTGCACACAGACTCTTTACTGTCGGTATTCGCTCTCGGGTCATAGCAGAAGGGGCGCTCGATGAAAAAATGTCAGATGATGCAATCATGGAATGTGATACTTCAATTGAAGCAGGGAAAGAGCTTGTGAAGATTCTTCAAAAAGGTGATGTTGTTTATGTAAAAGGTTCACAGAGCATGCGTATGGAACATGCAATCAAAATGATTCTTGCAGACTTTCATAATCCAAAAGCAGTTCTCGTAAGACAAGAAGATGAGTGGTCAAGAAGATAGTGTGCAAGTCAGGAGAATAATCTCAGTAGGGTGTTTTTAGATTTCTCTTTCTTATATATACAAAAAGTGCGAAGAGTGAAAATGTGATAACAAAGATAATTATTTGTATAGAAGTTTTGAAAATTCCAATGTAAGAGAATATAAATGCAAAGGGAGTAATCCCGATAAGTGTTGTGCTAGCATTTTGCCTCCAAGTGATTCTCTTACTAAAAAGTCCAAGCCCATAGGAGAGAATATCTACAGGCATTGTCATATGTAGAAAGATAAGAGATGAAACAACATGCTTTTCTGGGACAAGTGAGTCAATAAATTCGTATTTTTGCAGGGATGTATATTTTGTTAATAGCCATTCTTTGTATGTCCTCGCAATATAAAAGGAAATAACTGAGCCCGACCACCATCCAATAATACAAAAGAGCGCCGTAAGAAAAGGTCCCCAGGCCATTGTTCCAAATGGAAGCAAAAAAATATTACTCCATAGCGGAATCACAACTGCCAGTATTGCGAATGCTATAAACAAAAATTTACCTCCTACCCCGTAACTTTCTATAAAAGTCGTAATCTCACGTGTGTAGGTATCTGTAAGTAAATCTGCACCAATAAATAAAAGAAGAATTATTAGAATCCCTATAATGTTTGAAAAAATAACTTTCATAGCTGCTAGTGTATATTAAAAATACTATTTTCGCCTCTTGTAACTATTCTCTAGAAAGAAGTGTGTCGATATAGATAAAATCTTTTTTAGATACCTAAAACTAAGAAATTTTCAAAACCACTTACGGTTGAAGTACTTCCTTATAAAAATTTACACCTCGGACATGTTTTTAATGATGGTCCAGGTGGTCGTGGAGGAAAGAGATATTGTGTGAATAATACAGCTTTACGTTTTGTAGTATTAGTGATATGGAAGAGGAATGGTGTGGTGAGTTTCTGGCATTCATAAAGTAATCTTAAGGCAGAATTCCATAGGGGTAAAAAAGCGATGTCTGCGACATCGC
>JAYWBQ010000009.1:0-18204 GCA_043781255.1 Minisyncoccota bacterium
TCGTGCAAGGCTCGGATCTTTTGCTATTTCTTTACAAACTTCTGCGACACCAGGAGTGTACGCACGCGACAGATCGTCTCTGTCATTCATCGGAACCTTAGTTGCAAGCTCAATTTTCCCGTGATGTAGTTTATGTAAGTCTAATGCTTCTTGATTGTAATTGTGTGTCATAGATAATTAAGTATACTCCAAAAAAATAAATGCACACTCCCACTTGCCAAACTGTTATTTTAGAATTACCATGACAAGTATATGGAACAACCAATCATCGACAGCAACATGCTGCCTAAGGAAATGCTTTTACAAAATCCAACAATGGAGGCTCCTATGGATGTGCTCGAGCAACTGGAGTGTAGAAATATTATCTATTATAGTTTCGATGGAAAAGTACATCAGGGGCAGGTTGTTATGAGTAAAAAAGCTATGTCGGACGTTGTATTATTTTTTGAACAAGCATTTCTTTTACACTTTCCAATTAAATCAGTAATTCCTATCGCTGATAAAAAATACCAATGGAATGATGAAATATCCTGTAACGATAATAATTCTTCGGGATATAACTTTAGATATATTGGGGGAACCACGCGCATGGCTAACCACGCGCTTGGTCTTGCTTTTGATATTAACCCAGTACAAAATCCTTATATAAAGCACAACGAGAAAGGAAGAGAACTCCTACGAGCACCAAAAAATGCTACGTATGATGAGTCTATTTCTGGGACACTCTTTGCCAATCATCCCCTTGTAATATTTCTTAAATCAAAAGGATGGATCTGGGGCGGAGATTGGAAAAAGGAAGAAGGTCCTGTTGATTATCAGCATTTTGAATTGCCTTTGTAGTTATTCAAAAACTTAAAAAACTATACCTTGTCTACTTTAGACTCAACTAAAACCCAAGAAGAGTAGGATTCATTTGCTTCCACTTCAATTTTCAAAATACAAGGTGTTTCGCATGGATGCATTTTTAAGATTTCATTTCGTACAATTTCAAAATTACCTTCTCTTGTTTTCAGTAACATTACTATTTCATTATTTATATCAAGTACACCCTTCCACCAATACTGACTTTTAATAGGGAATAAGTTAGCAGAGGCAATAAGCTTTTTGTTAAAAGGCGTGGGTTACGTAGATTGAAATGATTTTTATATCAAAAAGTTACTATATCTTTTCCAAAATCTTACGAGAAATATCTTCAGCTGTTGAGATGCTTGTATCAAAAGTAAGAGCGCCTAGACTCTTCTTGTTCTGATACCTTGTGTAGATTTCTAAATGTTTACTTTCAGATGTATTTATTTTAATTCCTGGCATTGGATTCTTAACTCTTTCTCTAAATCTTGCAAGCAACACATCATAAGGAGCCTCTATATTGAATTCATACACACTGTAACCGTTCTCTTGTGCATACTGTCGTATACCTTGAAAACTCTCATCAATTAAACCCTCCGCTAAAATAGTCTCATTTTTTGCAATTCTATCTTTTGCCACTACTGTTAGTAGGTCCATAACCTTTTGTTTATCAACAGTTGAATCATAGTCAACAAAAAATCTTTTTACTGCATCATACTTCAGCCAAAAAATATCTTTTTTAAATTCAAAAAGACTATTGATAATAGTACTTTTGCCAGCACATGACGGGCCATTAATAAGGATTAGTTTTTTCATATAAGTTTTGTGTTGAATTGAATCCAAAAAACGTCAGCCGGTTTCAAAATTACTTTAGATACGAGGCGTAAAGAATTTTTATGAGGAGACGTAGTAGACCTACGTTGACGATTAAAAATCCTTTACAACAAAGTAGATGAAGTAATTTTGGAAGCGGTTTAAATTATCACTTCATGTAAAGCTCCATCTTGGCACGTACAACTTTCTTCATTTCTTCTTGCCCTTCTCGCCCAAACTTATACGGCGCTACCTCATTCGGATGTTCCGCCAAGTAACTCATCTCACCATCTCGAAATGCTTTTCGTATCTCCGTATTGATATGCACGATAGCAATACCAGCGTCAATTGATGCTATTAAATCCTCATCAGTATTTCCACTTGCCCCATGAAGTACCAACGGCACATCGGTAACTGCCGTAATTTCTTTTAATCTATCAATATGAAGAGCTGGCTCTACTGCATCAATTAACATCCCGTGCACATTCCCAATTGCAGGAGCAAACATATCTACGCCAGTACGAAGGATAAAATCCTTCGCTTGCTCTCTAGTTGTAAGATTCGCCTCAGTCACTCCTTCAGGAAGAGCTGTGTTAAGTGATGATGACTGTCCAATGTAACCAAGCTCAGCTTCGACAAGTACTTTCTTTCCAGTCTTTTCTTCATAATTCCTTACAAAGTCCACACAACTCTTTACAAGCGCCACATTTTCTTCATAGGGAAGTTTGGCACCGTCCACAATTACACTATCATACCCTGCTTCTACTACTTCTTGTACTTTTTCGAGTGTGTATGTGTGATCTGCATTTAAGAAAATAGGCACATTGTATTCTTGATTAAGTTCATCTACAATTGTACGTACCATATCTATCCCCATATACTCTCGCTCACCCTCTGAGGCTCCGATGATGACCGGTTGGTTAAGTTCTTCTGCCACTTCTACGATTGCTCGTGCTTGGTCGAGATTTGAAATATTAAAATGTGCAATTGCCTTCCCTGCATTTTTATATTCAGTAATAGTTTCCCAATAAATTTCTGATTGTGGTGTTAATGACTTCATATCAACATAGTATACAGCACATCGCCTGCTATACTAAAATAGAACTTTTGTGCTTGACGAACTTCTTCGTTACAACATCGGATTTTTCATTCACTGTACATCAAAGTACAGCTCACAAAAAATCCTCGTTGTGCCTCGAATTTTATTCAAGCCCACAACTTCTATAACTTATGGAAAACAAATCTAACCTAGACTTTATCGCAATTGGCGACACCGTTATCGACGCTTTTATTAGAATTTCTGCCGGACACATTCAAGAGACTGCTCACGGTCGTGAAATATGTCTTCCGTATGGCATGAAAGTACCCTTTGATGATGTTTTTATTCTGCCGGCCGTAGGAAATAGTGCGAATGCTTCTGTTTCAGCCTCACGTCTTGGACTAACTTCAGCCCTACTTACATCTCTTGGAAAGGATCAGTATGGCGATGAATGTCTCGCACAACTTACAAAAGAAGGGATCTTTACGGAATTTGTACGACAAGAAGAAGGCAAAAAAACAAACTATCACTATGTACTATGGAAAGATGATGATAGAACAATTCTCATTAAGCACGAACAATTCACACCAGTAATCCCTGATATCGGTAGTCCAAAATGGCTCTACCTTTCATCACTCGGTGGGCATACGCTTCCATTTCATCATGAGCTGATTGAATATGTTAAAAGTCACCCTAATGTCTCGCTCGCATTTCAACCTGGAACATTCCAGCTTGGTTTTGGTAATGAACTCATGGAACTTTATAAAATAACCGAGGTTGTCTGCATGAACAAAGAAGAAGCAGAACAGCTCCTTGTACTTGAAGGCGCACCGATGCAAGAACTTCTCGACGGACTTCATGCCATGGGTCCAAAGATAGTCATTGTTACTGATGGTCCACATGGTGCTTATATGAAATACGACAATACATACTTTAGTATGCCACTTTATCCAGATATTGCTCCACCCTACGAACGAACTGGTGCAGGTGATGCGTTCTTCTCTACCTTCATCGCATATCTTGCCAAAGGATACGATGCACCGTATGCTATGCGCCGCGCCCCTATCAACAGTATGAATGTCGTGCAACATGTTGGCGCACAAGAAGGACTACTCACTGAAGCTCAGATAGAAGACTACCTCAAAAAAGCTCCTGAGAGTTACAAGTTGGAGATAATGAAGTAGTTAATTAGGAAGTTGTGAGTAATTGGTAAATTCTAAATTGACATGGGGGGGGTGAGAGTTACACTTAAAAAGTGATAATTAATAAAGAACCCTGGGCTGACGCCACAGGATATTATTCGCGAATAAACCAATAAAATATGATAGACCTTAATGCTTTAAAACAACGAGTTGATGCAGCACCAAAACCTCCTAAACTAACAATAGAAGAACAGGTAGCAGCCGCAGAAGCAACAATTAGAGAAAATGAGGCTCTGGTTGAAAACCTTCAAACAAATCTACCCATACTTACTGAAGAACAAATAGCTGACGGGGAAACACCGGAGAAGTTTAAAAAAAACTTGGAGCGACTATATGGGCTTCGAGTTATGAATGCACAAGATGAGCTAAAAAAATTAAAATTAGCGCCAGCAGATAGATTTGATTTAAAGTAGCAAATTAAAAACCCTAAAGAATACAAAGAGCAATATAGAAGGTGTCGCTTGTTAAGCTTGTCATAAAACCTAAATTCTTTTACCCATACTTTTATACACAACCGATCGGTGTGCAATGAGAACAACAAAAACTTCTTTTTTCTTGAGCTGAAAGATAACACGGTAATCACCAACCATCATACTTCGTAATCCTACCAGAGAAAACTGAAGTGGTTTCCCAAAAAATTCTGGTTGTATGGTAAGTTTTTCTTCAATCGCTTTTTTGATTGTACTTTTATGCAAAGAAGAAATATCGGAAATATCTTCAGGAATTTTATGATGATATGTTATTTCAAACATAGTTTATATACCTAACCCCAAACTTCCTTATGTGTACGTTTTTTACCTTTCTCTTTTAACCTTTCTTCAGAGAGAAAAGAGAAAGCCTTATCTTCTTCTAAAAGCAAAGAAATGTTGAGCAGCTCACTTACTTTGGTCGCTTCTGGCACTTTATCACGTTTTGCAATATAGCTAATAAGCTTATCAATATCTGGTGAAAGAGTAATATTTAATCTTCGTTTTGTTGTTGCCATAATACCAATAGTGTATCAAAAGTGTATCACCTGTCAATAGCTCCTCTGTAGTTACTTTTATATTTGTATTAGCTACAGTCTACTGGCTAAAGTCTATCTAATGCAGTGTCTCCCTCACCTTTTGTGCGATATGCTTTGCAGTCATTTCGTACTCCTCATACAACTCCTCTACTTTCCCACTCTGACCAAATCTATCTTTTACCCCAATCCGTCCTATGCGTATCGGATGATACTCACTTAAATATTCTGCAATAGCACTTCCTAAACCTCCGGCAATTTGATGCTCCTCAACGGTAACAATTGCTCTCACATCTTTTGCGAGACGAAGTAAACATGCAACATCCAGCGGTTTTACTTGCGGCATATTAATCACAGTTACCCCTACCCCTTCCTTCTCTAGCAACAAAGCTGCCTTGATGGCTTCATAGATAATTGGACCACAAGCAACAATACCGACATTCTGAGTAAATGTCCCACCATACTTATGTTGTGATGTATATAAACTATATCCCTTACCATGATTCCACACATAATTATCCGGTAGCATCACTGGTGTCTTCTCACGAGTAAGTCGTAGGTATGCTGGCTCTTTAGTTGTTGCAATATGCTGTGTGATGGCCCGTGCTTCTATTGCATCACACGGAACAAATACCTGCATATTAGGAATCATACGCATAATAGCAATGTCTTCTATGGCCTGGTGTGTTGCGCCATCTGGTCCAACGGAAATTCCAGCGTGTGCTCCAACTATTTTTACAGGTACATCATTATATGCAATGGTTGTTCTGATCTGCTCCCAATTTCTTCCTGGTGAAAACATTGCATAACTCGCCATAAATGGAATATACCCCATCGCAGCCATACCTGATGCAAGTCCAGACATTGCTTGTTCAGTAATACCAACTTCAAAAAACCTCTTTGGAAATTTTGCTTTGAACCCATCCATCTTTACGCTATCCGTAAGATCAGCACATAATGCAACGACTCTATCATCGAGCACTCCTGCCACAACAAGACCCTCGCCGAATCCTTCGCGAGTTGCTTTTTCTTCTTCTTTGGCTGTGAATAAAGTTTTTCTTAACATAAGGGTAGCACTAATTTCTATGGCGATAAAAAAGCTTTAGATGCGAGGCGTAGGGGAAGTTTTCTGATTTATTTATGTCCTTCGTCTGCTGACTACAGACATCTTCCTCGCTCTTCGCTCCTCGACAAAATAGATGAAGTTTTTTTATCGTCATAGTTCGCCATATTTAATTTTACCTTTTAGTGTACGTAATTCTTTTAAAGCAGCCTTCCCTTCTTCTTCATTCGGAGCTTTACCATGCCATCTATAATCCCCTTCAAACGGTGTCACTCCTTTACCTGGAATAGTGTGCGCAATAATAATAGTCGGTCTATCAAGAGTACTTTTTGCAGTACCTATCGCTCGCACGATGTCCTTAAAATCATGACCATCGACATCTATCACATGAAAATTAAAAGCTTCCATTTTATCTTTGATTGATTCCAGTGGAAGAATATCTTCTGTGTAGCCGTCAATCTGAATTGTATTTCTATCGATAATAGAAATTACTTTTGTGAGTTTGTATTTATTCAAAAGTAAAAATGATTCCCATACTTGACCTTCATTGATCTCCCCATCTCCCATAGTACAATAAAAATATCGATCAGGCTTATGTCCTTCTAATTTATCCATGAGCGCCATTCCAATAGCTTGAGATAACCCACTCCCAAGTGGACCAGAAGAAGTCTCAAGACCTGGCAATTTCTCTCGATGTGGATGCCCTTGAAGACGTGAGCCGAACTTACGAAGTGTTTTTAGTTCGGTGATAGAAAAATACCCCGCGTGAGCCATTGTTGCGTACAAAACTGGAGCAATATGTCCATTAGATAAAATAAGCCTATCTCGTTCCACCCACTCTGGATGACGAGGGTTGTGTTTCATTACTCTAAAATAAAGTGCAGTGAAAACATCTGCCATACCGAGTGGTCCTGCGGTGTGTCCACTACCAGCTTCTACAAGCATCTTAATAATGCTCTCGCGAATATCTTCGGCGCGTAGTGTAAGCGCTTGTACTTCTACATCGGTGAGTGAATGCATGATGAGTATAGTATACAGCCTTTAGACTGTAGATTGTAGATTGTAGTACACAGTACACCACCCCAGGTACTGCACGACTCCTATCTAAAATCATTTTCTAATTTTCGTAATGTTTTTCTCACATCATCATGAGTAGCGTTGTGACTAAAAAGATATGATCCTACGACTGCACACGTCGCTCCTCTATTTCTCACTTTGAGTATTGTCTCGGGATTCATACTTCCGTCAACCTGAATCTCGATATTTTTACATGCATCTTTTAGATATTCTATGCGCCTAGGAACCCCATCATCAAATGGTTGCCCTTGAGCACCTATATGCTTAATCCCCATAACCTGAATAAATACCTTTGAATACCTCATTTCAGTCGCATGAACAAGCGCTGCAAATGCAGGAACATTTTTATCATTGGAAACAGAGAGTCCAAGATAGATAAGATGGGGTCGTACCATCTCAATTACCTCACTCATATCATCATCACTAAAATCATCAACATGAAGAACAACTCGTGTGGCACCGAGCGCTATCACTCGCGGTAAAAATTTTCTCCAATCCTTAACCATGAGGTCAAATTCATACGAAAATCCTTCAATAAGTTCCTCATCTTTGTATGGCAACCATGTTTTTTCTAGTCCAAATATTCCATCACAAAGATCTATTTGTACACGTTCACATAACCCTTCGAGCATAAAAAGCTTATCGATAAGTTGATCAAAGTTATGAGGAAGTAGTGCGGGGGTAATGATCATGGACTAGAGTTTAGTTGTTAGGGTATCGTAACTACAGTACGTGGTGATCTTAGATCTATTTCGAAAAATATTTCGTATATAAAGAAACGTATGCCGATGGACTATCACACGATGTATCATTACCTGTGCAGTTTATTGGCACATCATTTGGGATAATAGGTACAAACAAAATTGCAAGCATAAGGACCACAAGTATGAGCCATGAGGATTTTGTGTTCATAAGTATCTCGGTAAATGTAATTAGAATGTCTTAACTCTTGTTTCCACTGTACCTTTTGGAATTTTCAACTTTTTATAGAGCGTAATGTGTTCATCTTTACATTTTGCATAGTATCCACCTGCTCCATCTGGATAATTAGTACAGTCTACTGGATTTGGATTTGTCACAACGGGAACAAAGAAAGAAAGCCCAGCAAGAATGAGGAGTATTGCGAAAAAAAATTTAATACTTGGATCCATATTATTTAGTTAATTCATCTATTTGAATAATTCTGTCCACGTGACGTTCCTGATGTGTAAATTCTGTAACAAGGAAGAGCTCGATTGCTTGTACAGCTTCTTGTAGTGTAACAAATCGTGCACCAATTGAAAGTACATTCGCATCGTTATGTTCACGTCCGAGTTTCACAAGTTCAAGATTCCCACCAGCATATACTATGGCGCGCACATGTCTAAAGCGATTAGCAACTATCGCTTCTCCTTGCCCTGAGCCACCAAAGATAATGGCATGGGATGGGTCATGGAGCGCATCCTTTTGGATACTCTCAGCAGCTTTTGCCATGTAGCCTGGATAATCATCCCCTACTTCTAAGGTGAGCGCTCCGCAATCGTACACTTCAAGACCTTTATCTTCCAAATATTTTTTAACTTCTTCTTTTAAAGAGAACCCGGCATGATCTGCCGCTACGTAAATTTTCATATCCATATAGTATACCTTGTATGCGAGTATTTTTAAAAATAATAAGCGCAGCCGAAGGCTCCCGACTTTTTAAGTGTAATCAAATTCTTAAAGTCGCAGTCCAGTACTGCGCTTATTCTAAATTTCAACTACCACGAAATTCTATTAGCAAGAAGTAAATTGATTACATAGCTTTAGATGCGAGGCTGAACCAGTAGGTTCACGCCTTGGACGCAAATATTTCTGAGGAGATGTACTAGACGTACATTGCGGGAGCAAAAAACTTTAACAACAAAGTAGACTCCCGATTTCTTAGACTGTACTCAATCTTTTGAAATCGCAGTACCCTTAGGGTGCGAAGTTATTTTATCGATTTACCAACCGTAAGTTGGGCAAAAATTGCTTTAGCTACGCGAAGCAAAAAATAGTACGAGAGAGATGTGGTAGACCTACATTGACCGAGGACTATTTTTACTGCGACAAAGTAGATGAAGTAATTTTTTGCCCAACTTTGATGACGTGCTCAACGAGCGTATGAGTATACCCCATCTCATTGTCATACCATGCCATAACTTTTACAAGATTGCCTCCGACCACGCGTGTCATCTTAAGATCAGCGATGGACGCATATGGAAGCCCAAGGATATCACTTGATACAAGCTCTTCTTCTGTGGCTTGGAAAATAGAAGACCATCTGTCCGTCATGGAAGCATCTTGTAGCGCTTTATTTACCTCCTCAACAGTCGTTGGGCGCTTGGAAATAAATGTAATATCTGCAATAGACCCAGCAGGAGTAGGAACTCGAATAGAGATACCGTCGAAGAGCCCTTCAAGCTTTGGGAATGCTTTTGTTACTGCAATCGCAGCGCCAGTGGAAGACGGAACAATATTCTGCGCAGCAGCACGTCCTTCACGAAAATCTTTTTTATTTGGACCATCCACAATACTCTGAGAAGCAGTGTATGAGTGTACGGTGTTAAGAATTGCTTTCTCAATACCGATAGCTTCGTCCAAAATAGCAATGACAGGGGATGATGCGTTTGTGGTGCAAGATGCATTAGAAGTAATAGCACATGTACCGAACTTCTCTTCGTTCACCCCAAGTAGGATAGTCTCGCCACGTACTGACTCGTCTTCCCCTTTCTTTGCAGGCGCTGAAATCACCACAGCCTTTGCTCCACCTTTTAAGTGTGCTGCAGCTTTATCATACGCAACAAAAAGTCCAGTAGATTCTACAACTACATCCACCATATTTTCTCCCCACGGAATACTCGCAGGGTCTTTCTCCTGAATCACCTTCACACGCATTGTCTTAGCTTCACTTTCAATAATTAAATACTGTTCTTTTGTATCCTCGTAAATCTCTGCATGCACATCAAAATGTGCAACACGGTATACCGTGTCGTACTGAAGAAGATATGCGAGATTGTGCACATCTCCTAAATCATTTACCGCTACCACCTCCATATCATCGCGCTCAAAAGCAACTTTAAAAAATGCTCGTCCGATGCGCCCAAAACCATTAATACCTACGCGAATTTTTTTATCCATATCAAGATAGTATATAGGGGTTAGTGATTAGGGGCTAGTTGATAACTATGCTAAAGGTTGTGGGTTATAGGTTGTAAAAAATTATAAAATTGAAGTTTATGGTATACGCAAGTATTTTTGTATATAGACATAAAAAAAACGAGAACTTAATCTCGTTTGTTGTTTGCCGATCTCGCGATCGGTCGAATGGCTTGATTGGGCATTGTTCACCCGGTGCCACTGACCGATCGCGCTTCGTACACGTCTTCACGTAAGAATACCTTCCCCGCCATCTCTCGCATGGCTACGTTCGATTAGGAAATTTTCTTCTTGTGATCACACACCCTCTTCTCCTGTGTTAAAACTAACGCCGGCTGCATACTTTGCTGACGAAGCAAAATACATCATGGTTTTGGTAAACCAAGATAACACGGACACCTTCCTGCCTACTACGAGAAAATCTCGTCTGGCCCTGTTTTGTGTCTTTATGGGGCGGCCTTTTTGGTACGCTTCTTTCGTGCTTACAGGGAATTTCGCTGTATTTCAAGAACCCATTGCACCACTAACACTTCTTGCTGGATTTTCTTGATTTTCGGGTACCAACCTCAACGAACATTCAAGATACAGTATAGCATATAGATATTTTTTGTCAAGCTTTATAATTTCTGACACTATACACTCTATGAACGACATTATTATTTCCAACCTTTCAAAGACATATGGCACTGGTAAAAAAAGGTGATAGGTGTATTAATTGCTAATACAGCATCACCTTTTAACTACTACTATCAATTATCTCGATAAGACAGTTAATGTACCAGTTGAGAGGAGGTAGCGGTCACTAGAGCGAATTATTTTAATTGGATAATTTCCTGCACTCAAAGATATTTCAGTAAGTGTTGCTGACCACTTATTATTTAAAACAGGTACAGAACCAGTAATGTGGTCATTTCCAAATGAATGAACACCCCCATTCGCACGAATTTCGACAACTACTCCATTTAGATTAAAAGCCGAACCAGAAACTGTCGGATTAGCTGATGAAGAAATTAGAGATGATGTATCAATTGTTGCGGATGGCGAAGCATTAGTTGGTGAAATTGTGAACGTTGCCTCGCGTGAAGAAGACTTTGTTAATAAAATACTAAACCCTTGGTACATTACTGGTAAATAATTTTGGTTATCGAGACATATTGTTACAGGATAATCTGGTGCAACACCATTAGAAAATACAACATTTGGACAATATTGTCCTGAACCTTTACTGTCAGCAAAAGTAAAATCTCTGAGCGTTATTGACATGGGGTGTGCTAATCCTGTTTTTATTGTTGTTTGACCAGGAGCAAGTGTAACTGATATTTTGTCGTTCTCTAAATTTGATATATTTACATTTTTATCAATAACGGAAAGTACCCCACTTGTGAGAAGATGTCTGGTGTTTTTTGAATAATCTGTTTGTGGTAATTCATAAAAATCTTGGTAGATACCAACATTATATTTACCGCCTGCTAATCCTGCAGGAATTCCAACTGACCAACTACCTTGCTTGTCGTTCATTTGAACATTTCCACCATGATCACTGCGTTCATCCACCAATAAAACAGAATTATTTGAAGTTATTAAACCGTCTAAAGGAAGTGCCGAACTGGTTACAATAACTTCAAGTCCAGATGTATTTGAAAATGTTCCTGAAAGGATAATTTTGCTGTGTGATTGTACTGTAAGTGCATTTACATTGAGAGTAGCTACTGCTTGAATATTTGTGTTTAGAGTTGGGGTACTGCTTACAGCGGTATTCTTACCACAATCAATTGCTTGTATCTTCGCGCGAGTTCCTGCTCCTACAAATCCTGGAGGAGTAGCACGAAGTCCGTTGTCATTCTGAAAAGCAATAACAGCTTTTCTTGTGGCTACGCCAAAAAATCCTGTTGGTTGTGACTTGAGATATCCTTTACTGCTTAAGAAGTCTTGAAGAATAGATACACCACTTGAGCCGTTTGTATCTCTACTTAAATAACGAAGATTTTGACTTATGACTGCACATGAATTAGCGCTTGATGTATCAACATCTGTTGTCTGTGCAAAAGCTAACATTGGTAAAAAAGCACCTACAACAACTAAACGAATAATATTATTTTTCATGTGCTTTAAGTATAACATTTCTCATTATTTCTACGAAATGACAAAAGATCGATTGGCAACGTGAGGTGTCAGCTACAGTGGAGCATTCTAATTCAAAAGAGAATCTAGGAAAGAAGATAGTAGGGAATATACAGTTGCGAACATTTGTAGACAAACATCTTCTTGAAGAACAGTCACCAGAAGCCATATCGGGAAGATTAAAGTCTAGGTTAGAGCAAGATCTCCCCTATATTTCCAAGGAAAGTACCTACCAATACCTAAAATCAATTCACGAAAGAAGTGTTGAGGCACGACTTACGTAAAAAAAGAAAAGGAAGACCACAGGAATGCTAGATGGTAGAACATTCATCGACAAAAGATCTAAGCGTAGCAACAATAAAATGAGAATTGGTGACTGAGTTTGATTTCAAACTCTGAGGTAAATAAGGAAAAGGAATACTACTTGTTGTTGTTGACCGTAAGCTTCGGGTAACATTCATTGAACCAATATATGTTGTCAGTATTAAGAACGTACATAAACACAGTTGAGAATACTAATGGAGAAATTAGAAAATACTTCCCAAAAGGAAGTGATGTGTCAAAATACTCTCCTTCTTTCTTTAAAGACATTGAAAAGAAGGTTAACGATAGATTTATGAAATGTTTAAACTTTAGAACACCACATGAAACACTTTTACTGTGTCGTATACAGAAAATGAAACAAGGTGAGATTAAAGAAAAGAAAATACAGTCGTTCTAATTGAGGTCGTGCTACGGGGGTGAGCATCCGATGTCTATTGGATCATAGAAGTATTTTTTGTCAAGCTTTATAATTTATGATACTATACACTCTATGAACGACATTATTATTTCCAACCTTTCAAAGACATACGGCACTGGTAAAAAAAAGGTGTGCGTGGTTAAAAATATTTCCCTCACCGTAGAAAAAGGAACAGTGTTTGGGTTTATCGGTCCAAATGGAGCAGGGAAAACTTCCACCATAAAAATGCTCGTTGGGTTATCCCACCCAACAAGTGGCACAATTACAATTAAAGGGGGCTCACCTGATGAGCAGAAAGTAAAACAAGTTCTTGGCTTCATGCCGGAGTCCCCTCTTTTTTATCAGTACCTCACAGGAGGTGAATTCCTCGACTTTATCGCCACACTTTTTAAAATAGAAAAGAAAAAAGAAAAAATAAAGCATGTTCTTACAGAAGTACATCTACTCCATGCACAAGATAAACGTATTCGTACATACTCAAAAGGCATGCTACAGCGCCTAGGACTTGCTCAGGCCATCATCAACGACCCTGAAATCCTTTTCCTTGATGAGCCCTTAGATGGTCTTGATCCTCTTGGACGCGCTGAAGTAAAGAAAATTATTCTTTCGCTCAAAGAACAAGGGAAGACTATTTTCATTAACACGCATATCTTGGGTGACGTTTCCGAAATATGCGACAAGGTTGGAGTAATTGACAACGGGGAAATGCTCGCGATAGATACCCCAACAAAACTAAGCCACGGGTATCGTGACTTAGAAGACGCTTTTGTGCACATGATTGAGGTAGTTCGCGCAACAAAGCAATCAGCTACAGCTACAGCTACAGCTACATCATTTTAATTATCACCACCATGCTCACCAATATCCTCGCCATTTCCAAAAATACATTTAGAGAAACTATTCGTGACCGTATCTTGTTATCTGCATTTTTTGTAATTATAGCTATTATTGTTTTTACACTTTTTATTGCGTCTATCTCTCTTGAACAAAGTACAAGAATGATTATTGATTTTAGCGTGACTGCAATTTATGCACTTCAAATATTCGTCGCCATCTTTATCGGGAGTATGCTTATCTACAAAGAAATCGAACGAAAAACATTTTACCTCCTTCTTCCAAAACCAATTAGTCGTATTGAGATTATTATCGGTAAATGTCTAGGGCTCACACTCACCACTATTGCTGTGACACTACTATCTACTCTAGTACTCTTTGCTGTTTTATTTTTTCAAAGCGGACAACTATTCTTCTGGCCAATCATGCTATCACTTTTTTTAAGCACATTAGAAGCAATACTCCTCATTCTCATTTCAATTCTTTTTTCGGGTATCACGTCCCCTATTCTTGCTTCTGTTTCAACAATTGCATTCTTTGTTATTGGTCATGCTGAAGGAGTATTTCGTTATATATTTATGACAACAAAAATTCCCGCACTTGAAATGATTACCAAAGCTGTGTACTATACTTTGCCAAATCTTGAAAAATTTAATGTGAGAAATGAGATTATCCACGGAAATACTCTACCACTGCCGACACTTGTTGTAGTTATCTTATATGGAATCACCTATGCAATTCTTCTTCTTGTTATTACACAAAGAGCATTTAAAAATAAGGATTATTAGGTAGATAGTATTCCAGGTAACAACTATGCAGCTTCCACATCTCGTGAAAAAAATAATACCTAGTGTGATATTTATCGCACTTAGTATTCTTGTTATAATATTCCAAAAAAATTATGATACACGCTCAAAATCTTTTACAACGCGACTGACTGCGACGACTCGTAACCTTATCCCTGCAACATTTTTACCATATATTACATTTGGCTTTACAAATATACTTACTGATTCATACTGGATACGTTCTGTACAAGACTTTACCGTGTGGGATGGGAAAGACCCTTACTATCTCAACTACTTTAAAAATATCAGTACGCTTGATCCAACATTTGAGTATCCGTATCTTTTTAGTATTCTCATTGTTCCACAAAATAAAGATGTTGCTACACTTTCTAAGATTGCAGAATTTGCAGACAACGGAATACACGCCATCAAAACAAGTTGGAAAATACCTTTTTATTTAGGAACGCAGTATTATCTCTTTACGAAGAAATATGATCCTGCAGAAAAATACCTCAGTATTGCAGCGAAAGTTACCGGTGCACCAGATGGCGTCTTTCTTATCTATTCAACATTCGTTGGAAGAAATAATCCTCTCCATATAAAAAGTGAAAGTGATTTTATTCTTGCAAAGGAACTTCTTAAAGTTATTTATAATAATACTGATAATGAAACTATTAAAGAAATGGCAAGTAAGGGCATTGAAGAAAAGTTCATCAGCCAGATGCTCGAAAAAGGGATTATTGCCTATAAAGAAAAATATAAGCGATATCCAAAGACAGTTGGAGAGATGCTAGCAGTTAATTTTATTTCACTACCAGAATCTTTTTTGGATGCGTTTACCGTGGAGATTAGTGGGAGAGACGGGAGTTTTAGGGTGATTGAAAGGAAATAAAATACATCAGGGCCTACGAGGAACCGCGCGCGCTTTCGGTCACCAAATATATCTTTTTCTTTTCATCCTTTGAACTCAATGAATCTCCTTGGGCTGATGCCGCAGGGTATTACTCACGAATAAAAAGATTGTTTCGCGACTCTGTAGAAAACAGACAAGTGTTCGCTCCCCCAACCTTGTCTACCGGTTCTGTTTGATTCCTATGCCAGTGTGTCTAGCACTCGCTCCTGGTCCCGCAAAATTAAAATTGCATAGACTTCTCAGTCTATGCAATTTTAATTTTGCGGAGCGTCTCGTGATGGCACGGTGCGTTATCTATAACCACTACTACGTGTTCATATGGGCACGGTGCGTTATCTATAACCACTACTACGTGTTCATATGGGTGTTGTTTCTTTAACTCAGTAAGAAATATATACTCTGTCTCTGTACTCATTTCATCTAGTCCGATCAAGTGAAAACTGTCTCCGTTAATTGGATTAACTGCAGTAAACAGATAACTATTTATAAATGCTTGTTTTTGTGGGAGTACAGACCGTACACCAACACGTGACCAGCTACGTCTGAAGTTAGACATCATTCCATACCTCATTTCATCTGAGAAATACAGAACTGATGAGGTTATGCTTTTACCCAAGCCCCTTTTTTAAAGCTTTCTTGCTTCTCTTTGTTACCAAGATATGGATGAGGTCGTGAAGACTTGTATGAGTATCCTCGTTTATCTAGTTGATACCATATAGTTTGCTCTGGTATCTCTTTTTTAAATCTTTGCTCTATCCATTCCATCATTTTGGGTATAGACCAATACTGTTCTTGCTTATCAATCTCTTTAATTAGTTCATCAAATATTTCTGTATTCCATTTTGGGTTACCTTCTTTTCTTCCACCGTTATTATCCCGTAATCCAACGATACCTTGTTGTAAAAATCTTTTGTTCCAAGTACTAATACTTCTTCTTGATATCATTAATTCTTTTGATATCTCTTGTATTTGCTTTTGTTCACCAATTTTAATAATTGCTCGAACACGAACTTTTTCTGAAGAACTTTTTATTATTTGTAAGTGATGTTTCAGTGTTGGTATATCAATTGTATACATAGTTATAGTATATCAAGTGGGGATATTATGGGAAGATGTTAGTTGGGGATGGTATAAGAACTGTAAATGTGGCTATACCAATGAAGATGAACTTATAAAACAGTTTCAGGAACTGCTTGATAAAATTGACCTAGATGAGATAGGAATGAAAGAAAAGATACGCACTGAGGTTGAAAGAATTAAAAGCTTCCAGAGAAGCGTTTTAGGGGATACAAAGCAAATCAAAATCAAGGAAGTAGATATACGTAATTATGCTAAATATATTCTCAAGGAAGGAAGTGATATAGAAAAGAGAGAATTATTAGGATGTTTTAAAAGCAAAATTCTTTTGAAGAATAAAGTGATCAGCTTGCTAGTATAAAAAAATATATCAACTTCATAATTTCATAGCAAGTACCAGAAGCATGGAAAAATACACTACCAATAAATATCTTTTAATATTCTTTACGGTATTGCTGTCTATACTTATTACACAAACAAAGTATTAATCTACGTTTATTTTGTAAACCTAAACGTGTCAACAATTTGTTTAGACAAGTCACTGTTCAATGAATACTGAATTATAATCTTCTTATCATTTCCTTCAATTAGATAGATACGTCGGAATGTATCACTTCCATAACCATCCATGTAATTAGAAATTGTTACTGCGTAGGCTTTTTGTCCAGCGAAATTAATTTCTTCAAGTTCAGAAACTGTCTTGTTTGGGAAATTTGGATTTTTGTTATCTACTTCTTGTTGACGTAAAGTTTCAGAAAAAGATTTTAATTCTAGGTGAGCTATTCGATTATATTCAACAGATTCTTTGTCTGTTATTTTATATGTGTATGGAACCCGAACTGTTATCTGAATCCCAACATCTCCAGTACCTCTTACACCCATTTCTATAGACGCGCTTTCTTCAACACTGAAAGGGTCCATTTCTTGAATAGGCTGTATGTAGACATCTTTTGGGTACTGTAAAGCGTATTCATGTTTAGAATTAATATACGTTTTCCATTCAGATACTGGCGAAACTGTAGACTTTAAAGAAGCAGAATAGTTAGACACTTGATTAGTTTTTAACTTCTCTGTTAAAAAATAAAAAATGACAACAGACACTACTACGATAATACTAAAAATAAATGTTTTTCTCTCATTCATATACCTGTCTAGTGTAACACTATTTTAAATAAAGAACCCTGGGCTGACGCCACAGGGTATTGTTCGCGAATAAATTATCATGACTTGAAGGAATCTCAAATATCAAAAAAAACTACTCAATTCGAGTAGTTTTTATATTTTCTTTCTTCGTTTATTTTTCTACGCTCATCGAGCACCAGAACCTAAACGACATGGCGGGCCCACGAGGAATCTCCTACAAGTTCCTCCTCGCCGTCGCTCGTCGGACTCGCAGGCCACTCCTCGCCATCTCGCCTGCTGGCTCGATAAGGCTCCGGCTTTCGATTCCTCACGCACATGACATAGGTCATGTGCTGTGGGCCCGCAAAATTAAAATTGCATAGACTGAGAAGTCTATGCAATTTT
>JAYWBQ010000010.1:0-6287 GCA_043781255.1 Minisyncoccota bacterium
TTTCATATCTAATACAGAAGTGTAAAAGATACAAGGTAAAAGGGTAATTAACCCAGAAACAGCTCACGAGGGCCAGCATCAGCAACGCGATAGGCACGAGAGTCATAGCCCAAGCGCAACCGCCGAAGGCCGGAATTGAAGTCCCCGATCACCGCATCGCCCAGAGACCACAGAGATGATAGACGAGTCCAGCCCTTCACATCCATCCACTTCCCATTCTTCCACATGTGGAAGCCGGTCATGAGCAGATATTCGAGCGAATTGGCAAAAATCATCTTCTTGTCGACAGAATCATCATAGGACTTGCCGAGATGTTTAGCATCTGGCTCGTCACCGCCAACGTGAGCGAAAACGTACGTGCCATTCAGCCGCTTCTGCTCAGCTTTTTGGTTGATGTGCTGTGCAACTGGCGACAAGTATGTGTACTTGCGAACACTAAAATGTTTGATGATCTGTGCCAAAGCAAAGTCTTGATCCAGTCCGTCTGGCCGCGCCATCCACACTGGAAAGCCTTTCTTTTCGGGGAACAATTTTCCCGTGAGATCAATACGACCATCATAGACTTCGTAAATGTATTTTTCGATCTCTTCGGCGGCATGATGCTTCCGGCCAATCAATTTGGCAATCAACTTTTCAACGGGGTCTCCCATCGAGAGCAAAAGTTCTGCCTGCCAATTGTTGCCACCGGCGATCAAAGTTTTTTGAGCCTCATCACAGGTGACTCCAAGTTTCTTAGCAGCTTCACTAATAGCCGTACGCAATGGAAAACTCGCAAGATCTCCAATCCGTACAACTTGCTCCGATGTGATCAACTTTTCAGCTGGCATCATCGTCTCCTAGTGCTGTTGTTCAGACCGATTAGTCCAATTAAACCCCAGCAGAAAATGTATTTCCTTTTTTCTATATACTGCTTCAGTGTATAGTTTTCTTTTTTTAAACTATCTTCCACTTAAAAAAAGGTACGAACACCACACTTTCTGCTAGAGTCTACTTAACTAAAAACAAGAGTCAAAGAACTAATTACAGTAAAACACACTTTAGAGAAAAAGTCAATATGTACAATAAATCATTATTCTGTAGAGGTTTTTAGCTTTTCTCAATAAATACCCCAAGAACTTACGTCAATTTCTTCCTCCAATATAGAAATGAGATAGCCACAAAGTTAGATACTGCCATGGCGATGACACCATAGACCAGACTAATGTTTCCTAGTGGTTGAGTAGCACAGCAGGCAAAGACGGCAATTAATGTGGAGATAAGATTGTCAAGGAAATAAATTCCTAAAACAAATCAGAGATTCTTTCTGAGGCAAGTCTTGTCATCTCTTCATCATCGTAATTATCAACATGAGAACATATTGTGAGAAAACCAATGAAGCCACCTTTAACAACAAACCACATTCTTGGCCATTGATTCGGACGTAAGCCAGAGTTTGGGACTAATAACTCGACCTTCCATACAGACCATGAGTCGTTCTGATTTATACGGTGCAGCTTACCTGGTGCTATTACTTGCTCTGGATTAAGTGGATGAAACTGAACTTCACACAAATTTTTAAACGTATCCAAACCTTTATTAAGTGTTGGAAATTTTTTAGTAAGAGTATCAAATTCTTTAACAAAACCATCATGACACAAAAACTCTATCATAGATCAGAAAAATCAGTACCTCTATAAAAAGTAAGCTCGTATGGAATCTCTTCTCTCAAGTTGGTGCCCACAAAAGGTGCTTCGGCGTGTGAAAGATCTTCTAACTGCTTTCCTGTAAGTTGTCCATACTTAGCAACAACACGATGCAAGATTTTTATCTCACTCTCGTTAAAAACACTCATCACAGGTTCTTGTGGAGAAGAGTAGATCTCGGTAGGTAAATACCCATTTAACCCGTCTCTTTTTGTTACAATTAAATTACCAGACGCAACCATGGTACTCGTTACATCTTCAAGAGATGTAGGGAAAGGTCCCATTGGTAACTTCTTATACGTATCACCAGTGATGGAGACATTTCCATTTTCATACATATCGAAATCAACAAAATATAAAAGTTTTGCTAGTTTTTTCTTCCCCTGTACTTGTCCTCCAAGATTTTTACACAAGTACAAGATTGTATTCTGATACTTTTCTTGGTTTAAAATCATACTATAATTATACAGTAAAGATTGATTCCGGCAAGGTCAAGCCCGTTTTGTTACCGTGAGAGCTACAACCTACACCAACTTCTTCCTCCCGTACAAAAGTGAAATGACGATGAAGTTAGATACTGCCATTGCGATGACACCATAGACCAGACTGATGTTGCCGAGTGGTTGAGTAGCGTAACATGCAAAGACGGCAACGAGAGTGGAGATAAGGTTGGAGTAGAGCACGCTCTTGGTATCTTTTGCAGAATAAAGACTGATGGAAAAGTATCCGATCATCATCTGAAGTGGGAGTGCCACCAAAAATCCGATCAAAAAAAATGCAATCATTCCATTAGCGTGTGTGTCTCCATAGAGAATTTTAATCACAAAATCCTGAACAGTAAAAAGTACCCAGGAAGCAACCACACCAACAGTACCCAGCAAAAGTACGTATCGCTTCACTACTTTTTTATATTCCTTGATTCGATTCTCAATAAATTCTTTTGAAAGAATTGGAAGGCTGGCTGTCGTTACACTTTGCTGAATAACTTGTTGCACTGCGTCTGTAATACGCTGTGCGAAGAGATAGCTCGAGAGTACCCCCGGGCCAAGCGTGGTAGCAAACGCTGTGAAGAATATCACACGAAGTTGAGTGAGAATGTTAACCCCTGAGCGAGGAAGAGCGAGGTGAAATAATTCTTTAATATGTTTAAGAGAAAAGTATGGCAAAACTTCCATCATCCTTGCCTTTCGTAGTGACCACACTTGGATACAAAGTGAGAGAACCGCACCGATTAAAACTCCGTAGATAAGTCCATGCACCCCGTAGATCGGATATAGTTTTATAATACCGAAAATAATACCAAGAGAGTACCCAAGTGGTGCGATACCATAAAGTACAAAATGATTTTTAAGCTGTGCAAAGCATGATATGAGCGAAGTGACACCAAGGAGTATCGGCTGTAGCATCATAATACGGGTTACACTGATGAATGTTTGCACTTGGTCATCCGTAAACCCGGGCACAATGAGGCGTGCATAAAGTGGTATTGTGATGATAATAAACACAGAAATCAAAGAAGCGACTCCGCCAAAAAAAAGTGAGATAGACGATAGCTTATGTCGTGGGTCAACAACATTTCCAGATTTATTTTCTACAGTAAGAAATGGCACCACTGTCCCTGCTGTTACAAAAGCAAGTGACATGGCATACAAAAAATCTGGCAATCGAAATGACGCATTATAAATGTCGAGTATCGGCCCAACCCCCACATGCGTCGCCAAGAGTCTGTCACGAACAATCCCAAGAAGCACCGAGAGTATCGAAAATATTGCAAGGAGAACTGAGTTTTTGAGAATCATACTTCTTTATATACTATCAAGAAAAGAAGAATATAGAAAATAAATAACGATGCTTAGGCGTCACTCATTCTTTTAAAACTTATTTAAGTCAATAATATCATCTCTTATTTTTTCATACTTACCAATAGTTTCCTTGGTGCATGGTTTTGTATCTTGTCCTACTTCTTTATAGACACTTATACTAATTTTTTTATTACCAAGATAGCTAGTGGTGGGAATATACCTATAATCTTCATAATTACCAAACTCTGTACATCGCACCGCAAGACTCTCATTATTATTCTTTGTGTAGAGCAGTTTCTCGACTAATGTCTCTAAGTTAAGTGCATACAAACTTTTTAAATCAAATTTATTATACTGAACAACAAATGGTAGATTCTCTTGTAATTCCTTGTCCGAGGCAGCTCCAGGACAATATTCTACATTTGTATTGTGATATTTTTGTTTTACTATATCGAGATAATTAAGCAGTTGACAATCAGGAGGAACACCCTCAACCTTTTCACCATCTAAGACATGTAAGGTAAAATATGTTCTAGTTTTATCTTTTGTTGTATAGACAGCTTGAGCTAATTGACTGTTTTCTTTAAAATCATTTTGAAGTGTTGCTAACGGATCATTATGTATAACGGTGGTATTGCTTGATTTTATTACATCTATTGTTTTGAATACTCTATCATCCTCTTTATTTGAAAAAGTGAAGCTTGCAATAATTGAGTTAATAATAGCATTATCGTAATCACACGAAGCCCCGCCTCCGATATCAAACACCATTCCATTATGATAAATAGCGACTCTTCTTGAACAAAATCCTTGTGAAACTTCAAAATGTAAATCCCATGCTTCAAGTCCGTTGATTGTTATTACTTCATAGGAAGAAGGGCCACCTTTTGTTTTATATATTGGAGCAATATTTTCTTGAAACCAAGACTGAAGAGATTTTGCTTTTATTACATCAACGCCCATGATTATTTTCTGTAAACCATCTTCATTAGTTTTAGTTCTGTCAGATAAATATATGTCTCCAATATTAGCCCTCACTTCCAAAAAAGAAGGATATTGTATCTCAAAGTTATACTGGTTGTCATGATAGCGTTGAGAACCTGTTACATTTGTTTTAAAATTTTGTGAACTAGAAGCAACTTGAGGCATAGACAAAGAAGTGGTTGCTGAAGTCTGAACGACTTGAGTACTTGTTGAATCTGTCACGGAAGGAGTAACAACAACCTGATGCGGAGTGGTTCCAAACAATCCAGAAAAGAAAAGCATAATTCCTGTAAAGAAAGTTGCGATGGTTTGCATGCAAGAGGTATAGCATTAGAAATACACTTATTTGTAAAAACTATTTATTCAAACAACTTTTCGTGTGTACCTAGATCGTAAAACAACAGTGTATCTTTTTCTATATCGTAATAAATAACAAGGAGATTAAATCTAAGGTGGAATTCTCTAAATCCTCGATACTCACCACGAAGTGCGTGGTCACGGTAGTGTTGTGGAAGTTTTTGACATCGATCAAACAGATCTACTACTTCGCCTATTTCGTCGTATAAATAATTATCACGCTTTGCTCGTTTGGCAACCTTTTTCTCGAATCTTGATGAGAATGCTATTTTCATTATGTTCTACTATTTTTTGCTTTGTATCTAGAGCGATTTTAGATGTTTGATGGCTTCTTTTTTAGAATCAAATTTCTTAGCATGCTCAAGTTCATAGATGACTTCTGCTTCCCATCGTTTAAGAGTTCTTTCACTTATCTTCGGCTGCTCATATGCAAGCATGAGCGCATCATCATGAAGTGCCAAGTTGTTGAGAAAATTATGCACAGCGTGTGATAAGGTTAGACCCTTAGACTCTAGGATTTTTTGAGCTTTATTCTTAGTCTTAGGTGCTACACGAAGCTGAAGCACTGTCGTTTTTAAATTGTTTTTAATCATACTTATAAGTATACTCTTCTCATACAAGCTGTCAAATAATTGTATATACATTGTCATTACAAATAAATTACTTGCTTTTTACAGATTTTAGTTGTATTGTTATTTTGTTCTACTGGGTAATCGCTCTTACAGCTTTCAATGTAGCCTTGAGGGAGGAAAGTCCGAACACTCACCCAGCTCCAGTTTTGTCATAGTACAGAATGTTAAAAAATGTAGTATTTCAAAACTGGGGCTAGGAAGCGTAGCGGGTAACGCCCGTCGTGAGCAATCATAGAGGTGCGAGCAGTGACGCCAGGCGCGAAAGCAAATGGCCCCTACTACACGTAAGTGTAGGGGTGATGTATGTGGTAACACATAATTGAAACGGCTAAATCCTTACGTGGGTGCAAGACCGTGTCCAGCTCCAGTTTTAGGTATATACTTTGATTATGTTCTTTGTATATCTCTTGCAACATTCTATAACATTAGAACTGTACATTGGGTATACTAATAATCTTAAACGTAGACTAAAAGAACATAATCAAAAAAGCAATAAATCTACAAATAGGAAAGTAGGTGAGTGGACGTTGATTTATTGCGAAGTGTAAAGGGCGCAAGCTGATGCTATAGAGCGTGAACAAAAGCTCAAGCATCATGGTAGTGGAAAGCGTGAATTATATAAACGCTTACATAGCAGCTTGCTACCTAAAACTGGGGCTGGAAGCGTCGCTTGAGCAGCATGGTAACATGCTGCCCAGATACATGGTTACACATCCAGCCCCAGATTTGAGAAATTAAATTTATTAAATAAATCATAATATTTCAAATCTGGGGCTGGAGGACAGAATTCGGCTTATAGGTAGAACAAAGATGAAAGGGCGAGATCGTAA
>JAYWBQ010000011.1:0-6271 GCA_043781255.1 Minisyncoccota bacterium
AAAAACGAGCGATTGGGCGATGAGTACATCGTGCCGGGAGGCTTCGAGGAAACTTTTTGTGACGACAAAAAGTTATCCGTGACCGAAAGCGTACTCGCGATTCCTGCCGAGAGTATATTCATATGAGACAGAGCGAGAGGATTGAATTACCTATAATTTGTTGTGTAAGTTATACTATTGCTTAATCACATGAATCAAGAAAAATAACTTATGAATAATCAAAAGGGGTTTACGTCTATAATTGTGATCTTAATTACTATTCTCGCAGTTGGCATTGTCGGATATTTTTTCTTTGTAAAGAAAACGTCTCAGGTTACCCAACAAGCTCCAACCAAAACTCAAACAGCAGACCCAAAGAACACCCCGGAACCTAGTGTTAATCTAACTCCAACACCAACGTCGAACGAAACTGCTAACGGGAAAATATACAAAAATTCGGCGTATGGATTTGAATTTCAATATCCGCCGAATAGCACTGTCGAGACGCGACAAGATCTTAATTATCAATATATTCGCCTGCAAAATTACAGCCCTACTGACGACCAACATGCTCTTACTGTTGGCAAATACTACCTTGAAATTTTCATTTTTGATCAAAAAATGGGACATAAGTCTTCGCAGACTTGCGCACAATCTGTAGTTGGTTCACGAAAAGTAAACCTTGGAATCGTTCCTGGTTATAGGGGGCTTGGAGGAGAAGGGGGTGATGCAGGTGGTATTAGATTTGCCCTTTGTGCTGAACGCCCAAGCATATATTTTTACATTCAAGGAACAGAGAATGATGAAAAAGGTTCTCTCGTGAACCAAATTTTTGATAGTTTTAAGTTTACTAATTGACATAGGAATCTCAGAAATTTGTCGCCAAAGAAAAAATTGAGATTGTTAGCGGGGTAACTCCTCGTCTACGGCGGCGAAATGCATTAGGACTAATTCAATAATACTGCACACATGCAAAAAAGCGGCTGCACACTTTTCTTAAGGCGATTAGTAAATCGTACCGCAAGGAAATCGAAATTTCGAGTGGCGACGAGAAATTATTCGTGACCGAAAGCGTACTCGCGTTTCCTGCCGGGGACACTACACTATTTTTAATGATACAAAAGTGGTTCTATTTTCTTAAGTGTTTCTTCTGGTGCAGTTTGATATTCTTCCAAAAACTCTGGGTACCGAGTTACAATATCTCTAAACTCCGCCGCTTTTGTATCAACAAAATCAACAAAATCTTGACCATGCATATTTGCTAGCTCGATCTGCATCTGATTTTCTGAAGCAAGCTTCTTATCTTCATACCCGCCCATCTGTTGTTCCATGTTCATAAATATTATTCGTAGCTAACTTCTCTTCCTAACCTATCCTCAAGCTTTCTTCCAAGCATTCTCTTTGCATCCCCTCTTCCACACACAACAACATCGCCTTCACCAATTTTGTGAATAACCACATCTAAAACTTCATTAATTACTTTTGTTATTTCTTTCTCAATACTTTCTTTTCCAAAGGGAATAAGCTCTCCATCAAAGGTAAGGTAATCATCATTAATACAAATATGATGGGTTTGTGGTGTCATGTCCTAAAGTATATACCAATAACCACAACTAACTAAAATAATTGTAGAGTACATACAGAACAACAAGTACAAGAATTGCAATTGAAACTTTTTTAGTATGACGTTTAATATATACTCGAGCTTCATCCCCATACTCATACGAAAAATATGCACAAGGAACAACTCGAATCAGTCTCCCTAAAAAAGTAGCTGAAAAGATAATGACTGGGGAAATAAGAAAAGCTCCTGCCAAAAAAGAAAACACTCTGTCCGGAAGTGGCGTGAGCGCTGCAAAGAATTGTGCATAAAAAGCATTCTCTCCAAAAAGAGTTCTTGCTTTTTCAGCAACAGTTTCTGCATGAAAAAATGAGAGTAAATTTTGCCCATATGAGTTATAAAGTACTGCACCTACTAGATACATACTAAGTGCCCCAACTGATGATCCAAGCGCAGAAACAAACGAGAGCACTTTCCAAGAAATATCTTTTCGGTACGCAAGCACCACAAGAAGAAATGCTTCTGGAAGAATTGGTGAGATCGTTGCTTCAAGAAATGCAATACAAAATGTTACCGATTTAAGGTACTTTGTTTTCGACAGTTTATTAATTGTCGTATCTATCTGCATAAAAAGTTTCATAAGAAAGTGTAATTCTTACCGTACACGAGTACCATTAGTAAGTGTTTTATTTGGATTAAAAAGTGCGAGACCACCTTCATCACTCCCAGCTAAAATCATTCCCTGAGACTCATATCCTCGAAGCATCCGAGGGGTAAGATTCGTCACAAAAGGAAACTGCTTACCTAGTAATTCTTCAGCAGTGACAAACTCTCGTATTCCAGAAAGGATTTGTCGAGGCTTTTCTTCACCGAGATCAACTTGTAATATATATAATTTATCCGCTCCTTCAACAACCGAAACTAAGAGCACTGTACCGACCTTTATCTCTATTTTCATAAAATCATCAATAGTCGCGTACACTTTTTCATGTACAACACTCTCTATGACCATAGGTTCTATTTTTATTTCTTCTTGCATATACTTACTATACTACAGGGCAAAGCTAATTGCTAAAACTAAACTGCTTAGTCTATGCTTTCTCTTACCAAGACTCTTCTACGGTTTCTTCTTGATTATCATCTTCTCCAGTATATTCTTCATCGGAAGTCGATGGACCATTTACTTTATCAAGATATCTCTGAAGCACTATCGCCGCGGCTTGATCATCCACGTTATGATTCCCGCCATTTCCTGGTTGCTTGCGTGCCTCAACCGTTGAATACCATTCTTTCTCGAACGTAACGGTAACGCCAAGAGCATTTTCAAGCTCTAGACCGAACTTCCTCGCCTCTTTAGCAATTGGATTTGCTTTTCCTTTTCCGTCGACACTCTCACCAATAACCACGACATGAAACTTCATCTCACGAATAAGTTCAAGTGTATCTTTTAAAAGTATTCCGTCGTTTTGACTAATCATGAGCGGGTACGCCATTCTCCCCTCGTCATCTGATTGTGCAAAGCCAACTTTTTTTGAACCGTAATCAATTCCTAAATATTTCATATGATAGTGAGTATACTACGAAAAAAGACTCCAAGCCTACTTCGACATCGACTGGTAAAATAGTCGACACCTGTAGACGGCCCGAGAAAAATCGACAAAAATACAATCAAAAAAGTCTGAAAGAAAACTTTTTTGATTGTATTTTTGTATACCGCTTTTTCGTTCGAATCTCACGTACCAATGCTTTAGCACTGTTACTACCTCCTCCTCCAAATAAAAATGGCACACTTTTCGTGTACTCATTTTTATACTTGGAGGGGATTGTGGGACGAAGTTGGAATGATTCTAAAAACTATTTCTTCGTCGAATTTGGAACTCTTAGATACCCTCGATCTTGAGCAATTGCTTGAAAACCAATAAAGCTATTCATAAAAATCCCTACTATCAGTGGATAAGCAAAGGCAACTGGATTAGAGAAGCCAGACTGCAAAAATATAGAAGCAACAACAAATAAATATGAAAATGGTCCAATAAACCATGGTAAAGGTTTCTCTCGCAATCTTCCTCGAAATAGTCCGATTATTGTTGGGATGAATGAGATTATAACCGCTGAGGTTAGAATAACATTTGCAATTTTTGCATCTCCGGTAATCCTCCAAAGAATTACAGTAACCAATCCTACACCAAGTGAGACTTTATCTGAAGATGTAAGTTTGGCATATCTGCTATATATAAAAGAGTAAAGAAATATAAAAAGGAAACTGATTGCCACGATAATGCTAGAAGTGGCTATCCACGGATTACCTGTTTTTACAACTTGATAATATGATCCTGCCTGCAGCCCCATCATAGCAGCTGAGATACCCCAAGTTGCCTTATTAAGAATAATCTTTTTATTAACCAAATAATAAATATACTGCAATTGACCCGCTGCGTTAATAAGACCTGCAATTATCGATAAAATTAATACCATATAAATATTATACCCAACTAAATAAGAAAACACACCATCTTAAGGATGTGAAATATTCGGTCACCGCTACGGCTCGCTTCAAAAAGTTTCACTTTTCTCATCTCGGCACGTAGCCTCGACCCCGGGAAACGTCGACAAAAATGAGCTATAAAAATACTGCACTCAATTTTTACAACTCATTTGTGTAGACCGACGTTTCGTTCGAATCTCACGTAACATGAATTAATGTCATGTTGCTCCCTCTTCCGCTGCCATATTAAAAACAGGACCTAATGTCCTGTTTTTAATATGGCAGCGGAGGAGGTGAGATTCGAACTCACGGTCCGATTACTCAGACTCCTGTTTTCAAGACAGGTGCAATCGACCACTCTGCCACTCCTCCATATTTTATTCAATTGTTGCAATACTATACCATATTTTTTCACTTTTTAAAATCTAAGATACTGTACGTCACTTGTGCTACCATAAAGACATGATGTCAAAGGATATTAAACTCGAGAGCTCTTGGAAAAAGGCACTCCTCCCCTTCTTTGAAACAGAAACTTTCAAGAAGCTTACAGAATTTATAAAAGAAGAACACCTCACCAAAACAATTTATCCTGCGCCTCAGAATATCTTCAAAGCCTTCACCCTCAGCCCTTTACCTTCTGTTAGAGTTGTGGTACTTGGACAAGATCCTTATCACGGAAAAGGACAAGCATGTGGACTATGCTTTTCTGTGGAGACAGGCACACCGCTCCCACCTTCACTTAAAAATATCTATAAAGAAATAGAAAGTGATTGTGATATTAAAAAAGATTTTTCAAATGGAAATCTTGAGAGCTGGGGAAGGCAAGGAGTTTTTCTTCTTAACTCTGTACTCTCTGTCGTAGCAGATAGTCCCGCCTCACACAAGGGTCGTGGATGGGAAGAATTTACTAATATAGTCATCACAACGATCTCTGAGAGGCAAGATAATGTCGTCTTCATGCTTTGGGGGAACTTTGCCAAAAGCAAGAAGCCTCTTATCGACACTAGAAAGCACTTGGTCCTTGAAGCTGCTCACCCGTCACCATTTTCTGCACACTCAGGTTTTTTTGGGTGTAAGCATTTTTCGAAATGTAATGAGTATCTGAGAGAGAATAACAAAAAAGAAATAATTTGGTAATCAATTCTTGGTAGTGATCAGTGATTATTCTGTGGGTCAGTGAACACTGATTGTTCTGTTAGTCACCGTGTGAATTACATTACCTCTATTTCGCTTAACGACTCTAGAACAAATAATCTCTACAGCATCTAAGGACGTGGAATTATCAAACCTGAGTCATTCATTAATTTCATTATCGTAATCGTAAAGCAAAATATCAAGATCAATAATTCGCGGCCCATTTTGAATACAACGCACTCTTCTCATATCTTTCATGATTAACTCCAAAGCATTAAATGTCTCCTTGGAGGGAGGGTGTGCTTGCAATTTTGCATACACTACTTTAAAAATCTGACTAATATGCCTAGCCAACATGAACTGTTACGTCAAACGAAGACATTTTTCGACAGTACCAATTTTTTATTCATACTTTCAAGTGGAGTTTTAAGATTTTGTTTTGGATTGCCGATAGGTGAGCAAAAAGCGAAATAAAGCGTGTTTATTTTTTAAGTGTATCCATAATTGCTTCAGATCTGTAAGATAATCTCGCCTACATCGTCATTTATATAGCGAGTATTATTAAAATAAATATATAAATGTATGACAACAAAAAAAGATTTTGAAGATAAGTTTGCAAAAACGGGTAAGAATATTGATGAACTTGTAGCAGATACAAAAGAAAATTTAAAAGAAGAGAGGCAGGGTTTAAAAGATAAGTGGGAAGAGATGAACACAAAGCGCCAAGGTATGACAGATGACACCACAGATGCTTGGGATAGTGTTAAAGATGAAATGGAAGAAGGTTGGGAAGATATCCAAGAATCGTATGATGATTTGAAGCGTAAGCTTTCAGATAATCATGAGGGGCACACTCATTAGGAAAAATAAAGTCGCCAAAGAGGCGGTTTTGTTTAGGAGAAATCAGCAAGGGCTCGGCAGGAATCAGCTCTCCTTTCAGTCGAGATGCTACATTTTATATTCGCTCCACTCATTAAAAATGTGGACCTTCGGTTCGATTCCTAACGCAGGAACCGCGAGTACGCTTTCGGTCACGGATAACTTTTTGTCGTCACAAAAAGTTTCCTCGAAGCCTCCCGGCACGATGTACTCATCGCCCAATCGCTCGTTTT
>JAYWBQ010000012.1:0-6260 GCA_043781255.1 Minisyncoccota bacterium
GGTCGGAGCTATGTTTTGATAGCAATCAAAACGAGCGAGAGGCGGACTGCGAGAACTTTTTTTGACGAAAAAAAGTTACTTGTAAGAGATTCTCCGTGACCATTCTTTCCTATTTGGTTGTCTGATCTAGTGAGATATCATAGCGTTTTCCTCAGGGTACACATTAAAATTATGTTATTATTAATATAACGAACCTATGAAAACTGCCATCATTCTTCACGGAATGCCTGATAAAGAAAATTACTTTAATAGCAAAGCAGACAGTCAATCTAATTGTCATTGGTTACCCTGGTTACAGCAACAATTAAATCTACATGGAATACTTTCTCAGACACCGGAAATGCCTGAACCATATAATCCAGATTATGAAAAATGGAAAAAAGTATTTGAACAATTTATTCTCGATGAAGATACTGTTCTTATAGGCCATTCTTGTGGTGCCGGTTTTATAGTTAAATATCTTTCAGAACAAAATATAAAGGTTGGTAAGGTTGTATTGGTTGCTCCATGGATTAATTCTGAAAGAGAAGACAATATAACTATGTTTGAAAACTTAGTAATAGACGAAAATCTTATAAATAAAACAAGTAGAGTGACTATATTTTCTTCATCAAACGATGATCAAGCAATTAAAAATAGTATTGATATATTGAAAAATACTATCAAAGGTACAATGGTTTTAGAATTCAAAAATTATGGACATTTTTGTTTAGGAGATATGAAAACAAGAGAATTTCCAGAATTATTAAATGAGATTTTAAAATAGTTTTAGGTGGACGCACGAGAAGGGTCAAAATAATATACTAAAAACTACTTGAAAAGCTTTGTAGAGCAATGAACCTGCAAAGCTCTATCGCGAAAAGGCTTGCTGACAATAGACACCCCCAGAAGCGCATCAAAAAGAAAAAGATACATTCCTGGTTTTCTTTATTTTTCTAATTTGCAATATCTTTAGCTAAAACTGATTTATATTGTGCGAAGTGATACCAGAAGAAATAAAGGTTGATGGCCAGCATACAATTACCCATGAGCGCTCCGCCGGTGAAAAGTCCACTATCAAGGAAGGCGTGAAAAGCAACGACATTCACAGTGATCGGGAATATGAGTATCGATGCCAATGCTACTCTCTTAGTCCAAAGCAAAATAAGTCCAACAGTAAACACGATAGAATTTATAACCGTAATATACATTGAATCCATCAAAACTTTTATAAAATAATACGCCTCTACATTGGTGTAATATTCTGGCTTTGGTTCTATGTCATAGCCTAGCAGTATGCCAATCAAACTGACTACTGGTAGTAAAATGATAAGACTGAAAATTACTTTTAATGAACGATATAAATATTTATTTTTCATAATTATTGTTTTTAAAATTAAATATATTTTATAAATTATTTAGTTACAAGTTCTTAAAATCTGTCCCAAATACGACTGACACCTTCAAGCATTCCCATGTTCATAACAGTAGTAAGAGATTGTTCAGTTTCAAATTTTGAAATAGAGACTATCTTGAACTGCACTTCATCTACAAATTGCATACTAGTGATAGATGTAAAGTATCCCTTTCTTAAGACAGCCACACGAAGACCGTGAGATCAGTATACAGCAAGAAGAATCAAGAAATGTAGGTATTTTTTAGAGTGGCTGTACTCCAGTATGTTTCTCTACTCTACATAAAACTAATTACTGCGTACATTCTTAAGATCCTTTTCTGGTTAAACAATAATTAATCCAGTGAAAGACTTTAGAAGAATCAAGTGCTCCAAATGAATGCTATACTTTCTTTATGATTGACCCAGAATTAAAAACACACTTAGAAAATATCGAGAAAGAAATTATTATTTTACGGAAAAGTATGACTGCTTTCTCTTTAGTGTTTATGCGAGGAACTGTAAATGGCGCCGGATATATCGTTGGAGCGGCTCTTGTGCTTACGCTTATTGGATGGGTATTAAATATAATTGGTATTATTCCAGCATTTACACAAGGTGTAACAGAATTTCGTGCGTCTGTAGACCGTATTGGGGGAACAGTGAGGTAGACTTCATAGATGTTCACTCTCACGGTTTTTCTGATTGACTTACCGCACACCAAAAACTACTTGAAAAGTCTAAATGCTATTCGAAGTAGCCTCTTATTACCATCTGTTAATTTCCTACTCATATAACTTAGCATTAAGCGTCGATTAATACGTGACTTAGACGGGTACGGATAAACTTTATTAAAAAGCTTTGAAAGTGGAAGATCCATGGAATGAAGTAAGAGCAGTTCGCCAATAAGCTCTCCTGCATCTTCCCCTACCATTGTCCCACCTAAGAGCTTACCTTTCTTATCTACATAAACTCTCACAAAACCATCACGCGCATCATCAGTTATTGCTCTGTCATCATCTTTTAAAGATGTCTCAAGAACCTCGTATAGGGTATTTGCTTTTTGTAAATCTTCAACACTCATACCAAAAGTCGCAACTTGCGGATCAGTAAAGGTAACCCAAGGCATAACACTCGGCATCTTTTTTTTAAAAGGAGAAAGCATGTTATTGATGACTACTTTTGCGTGTTCTTCTGCAGCATGAGTAAACATAAATGAACCAGCAACATCTCCAACAACGTACACAGCTGGGTTCGATGTTTGTAGATGAGTATTGACTATTAATTTACTTCTTTTTTCATCGTACACAATGCCTGCTTTATCTAAATCCAAACCTTCAATATTAAGAACTCTCCCAATTCCAACAAAAAGAGCATCACAAGGAATTATCTTTGATTCTTCTTCGCTTGCCACTTTGTAAATAATAGTGTTCTCTTTAATTTCTAAAATTGATGCATTGTTAATAATAGTCATACCATCTTCCATCATACTCGCTACTATAACGGTACTTGTTTCTGTGAGTTCACGAGGAAGAATTCTGTCTTGTGTGTTAAGTATGGTTACCTTTGACCCTAGTCGAGCGAATGCCTGACCAAGTTCACAACCAATAGGACCTCCTCCAATAAATATAAATTCTTTTGGGAGATACTCTATGTTAAAAATAGTTTCATTATTAAATATTTTGACGCTCCCATCGTCTTGTACTGAAAGAGTTCTTGCGTGTGAGCCGGTAGCGAGTACACATTTTGTAAACATAATTTCCTCACCTTGTATCGTAAGACTATGTTTCCCCGTAAATCGCGCTTCACCGAGCATAACATCCATCCCTTTTTCTCTTAAAGCTTCACTACTTTCATGCACCCTTATAACCCCTTGCTTAGATCGTATGTCATCCATCACTTTCTTAATATTTACATTCCCAGAAATTTCTAATCCATACTCTTTAGATGTGCGAGCTGCTTTAACTAACGAAGCTGCGTGAATAAGCGCTTTGCTTGGAATACATCCAGTATTTAAACAATCACCACCAAGAGACATCTCTTGTTTGTCAATAAGTACTACTTTCATTTTTATACTCGCAAAGAATGAAGCGACATTAAGTCCTCCACTACCTCCACCCACCACAACAACATCGTACTTACTTTTTTTCATAAAATTTACCAATATACACTAAACTAATAATTGCAACAATTGAAAGTGCTACATGTAGAACACTCAACATCGCGAGTGATTTTCCAAAATACACAAAAGCAACTGTTCCTGGGATAATACCGATAGTTGTACCGAGTATATAGTCTCTATTCGAAACTCTCGTTACCCCAAGAAGATAGTTAAGTACGTTAAAAGGAAAAAGTGGAATAAGTCTTAGCAAGATAACAGTTCTAAGACCATGGGAAAAGAATTTTTTTTCGTAATTTGAAATCTTGGGATACTTAGACAGGAATTCAGCCTTAACATATTTTTGCAAGAAATACCGTGATACAAGAAATGCTAACGTTGCTCCAATAATATTTCCAGTAAGAGAAATAATACTGCCCCAGAAAACCCCAAATGTTACGCCTGCAAGAAGTGTGAGTGGAGTTCCTGGGAAGAAAACAAGCGCTCCTATTATTTTTGCAAAAATAAGTACAAGGGCTGATATTTCTGGGTACATACTGATAAGTTCTTGAACTTGATGGAGTAACATACAATTTGTAACATTTATTATTTCACCTGCGACATATATTCCGCGTACCCTTCTTTTTCCATGTCCTTAAGTGGAATAAACGTAAGTGCGGCACCGTTCATACAATAACGCTCACCTCCACGATCACCTGGACCATCATCAAAAACATGTCCGAGATGCGAATCTGCTATTTTACTTCTCACTTCTGTACGAGTAGAGAATACTCCATTATCATCATGAAGCGTGACTACATTATCACGTAACGGTTTTACAAAAGATGGCCACCCTGTCCCTGAATCATATTTATCGCTTGATAAGAACAATGGTTCACCGGAGACGACGTCTACATAAATACCTCTATCTTCTGCTGTGTGAGAATCATTGGTATTAGCTCTTTCTGTCCCTTTTTTTTGAGTTACATTGAACTGTAGTGGCGTGAGTGTTTTTAGTCTCTCTTCTTTTATTGCTTGAGTAAAGCTTTTCCATGGTGAGGCAATGTTCGTTGTCATATTTTTTGTAGATGTTGAGTTACGGATAATTGTAGCTTGCCTAGTATCTCCAAATAATTCTTTCACATATGGACTTGTATCTGCCCATGTTTCTCGAGTATACACATTTCTGCCACTTCCTTCACGGTAAAGATTGTACCGTACAGTATTTTTATCTTTATAATCCTGGTGATACTCTTCTGCAGGATAAAAATTTTTATATGCCAAGACCTCAACTGTAACAGGTTTATTAAACTTTTTCGTAGCATCAATTTTTTTAATAAGAGAAACAGCTCCATCACGCTGTTCTAGTGTTACGTAATAAATAGCTGGTGAGTACTGATACCCTCGGTCACTGAACTGTCCTCCATTGTCTACTGGGTTTATATGTCTAAAATAAAGTTCAAGAATTTTAGACGTAGATATAATGGCTGGATCATATATGACTTGAACAGCTTCTCGTGCACGAACCACCTTACTACTAACATCAGAATAGCTTGGTCCAGTTCCAGTTTTATATGATATTGCAGTATCGGCGTACCCTGATACGGCAGAAATAACACCCACTACATGATTGTACTCACTTTCAGTGCACCAAAAACAGCCACCAGCAAGTACAATTTCTTGATAGGTTGTATCTTCTACTTTAGACATTATCGATGGGTCAAGAACGACAGGCTTTGAAGTTGCCCTCTGATAAGTGTTGTAAAGTACAAAAATGATAAACCCAGCGATAACCCCAATTGCAAGCAAAAAAAATCTATTTTTGATTATTAATTTCATATTTAGTTATTATTTTGAATAGTTTTTGATAACACAACTTTTGCAAGTGATAATACAGTGAGAATTATAACTGCATCCATGTATGATTGATGAGTGAATGTTTTGTACATAGTATCTATAAAAATAAGACTAAGCGTAAGAAGATACAGGTACCTATCTATTTTTGATCTTATGTACTCATCACGTTCATCATTAATTTTTTCTTGCCAAATGATACTAATGTATAACATAATCACTAGTGCAAATATTCCTGACATCATCATACCGTCTTTAAAAAGATCAAAATAATATGCTAAAAAAGAAAGCACAATAAGAAATGCTAGCACATATTCTTTTATTTTCGTGGTAATTATTTTCATTTGAAGTAAAAAAGAGATTCAACTGTTTTGTTTAATTTTTTTGCTAATTTTAATGCCAGACTTACGGATGGTTGATATACACCTTTTTCAATGGAAATAATAGTTTGTCTTGTAACACCAACACTCTCTGCAAGAGATTCTTGAGAAAGTTCATTAGCAACTCTTATTTCTTTTAAAATATTTTTTAGTTCTTTCAATCTATATACATACCTATTGAGGCATCTTATCTTTCATCATGACGTCTGATGATAGTATGAGTATCTTAACTCATGTGTAAAGTATACTATACATACCTACGAAAGTAAAGTTTATTTTAGATTTTTGAAGTCAAGTTTTAAAAAAATTAATAATTAATGCATGATTAGTCTCCTTGTGATATAGTGTCTTTATAAAAAAAATGTATGACTACTCAAAAATCTGACAAAAAATGTATTGTCTGTAAAATAGATCTTAATCTTCAGAAGAGTTTTCGTGAGCGTGAGGATTGGGGGAGTGTGAAGTTCTGTAGTAGTAAGTGTAGAAAGAGTGATAGCTCAGGAAAAAGGAGAAGATAGGGTTGTGTGTTTTAAGAATTCCATAGGGGTAAAAAAGC
>JAYWBQ010000013.1:0-6148 GCA_043781255.1 Minisyncoccota bacterium
GGCGAAGCCCCACCCTCTTGTAGTAAGTATCAAAAGACTACAGTCTTCAAACTGAAGTCTACTTCTATCTATCCACCACAATCGATGGATTCTCTGGCCAGACTTCATTTTTTACAATAGTTGTTAATGGCGAAAGCGTACTCTTAAGATGTGTACGAGAGATTTCTTCATCCGCATCAAGGATAATACCTGAAGTAATACTCGGGGATTGATTAACATGACTTTGGGAAGGTTTCACACTAAGACCGATGTCTGCCGAATTAAACTTACCTTGATCCATATGTCCAATATCCCAAATTACCGTTCTTGTTTTTGGGTTATAGGTTACATTCTGATCTGAAACTACATTTCGCCAAGTAACATATGCAGGTAGAACAAACGAAACTTTTGTGTTACCGATTGCATTCTGTGCAGAAACTCGGAGATTGACTGTGTAAGTTGTTTCTTGGTTTGGTCGTGGTGGGATTGGACCAGTATTTGCAAATGAAGACACTTTATACTGAGTACTTGCCACAAGTGTCGCACTTCCTGAGACAGCATATGTTTTTGAAATTGAAGCAACGACATCGTCAGATGATTTTGCAGAACCCACTCCAGTCACTGCAACTTTCAGTATTGGAGAATTAGTTCCTTTTGTAACAATCGGAATCAAAACCTGAATAGTACCCTGACCATTCGGCGCTAAGATAGCGAGATCGGGAAGTGTTGTTTTATTCCATGAAATGGTTTTAGCCAATGAATCATAATAGCCAGTAGTTGGATCAATAGTTGAATACACAGCAGCATCCCCTGAAAAAGAAACCTTAAGAGAAACATCTTCAAGTGGTTCAAGACTTGTGTTGGTGTACGTAATAACAAGCCGAGTCATATCTCCATATTTTATAATTTCCCCAAGACTTCCATCTGAGGAAAGGTTCATCGAAAGAAGAAGGGGGGAGGTTCGTAAAATAATATCTCTCACATCAGATGCATAGACAATACCAATCTCAGAAGGACTGTCCCCTTGTGACCCAATCTTTCCCTGAAGCGTCCCCTTATCTCCTTGTTTACCTGAAAAAGATCCTGTTACAGCAATAATTTGAGACTCACCTTTTTGTAAACGACCAATTAACCATGATGTGCTTCTTGTGGTAGGTTTTGGTTCATAACTTTCTATAGTAAAATTATCTGGCATCTTAAACTTAAAAACACTTGGGAGTGATGTTGTGGCTGAATTATTTTTGATAACAAATAAGTACGTTCCATTTTGATTAACTGACAACTTATCTGGGCCTTCGATATGTACCGAGATTGGTGGTGTGCGAAGAATTACTTGCGTGGTTACTAATTTTGTAAAAATAGCATTTGATCCTAGTACTTTGTATTCCAGCTTAAGAACAAGGTCGCGTGTATCAGATTCACTTCCATATAACGAAACACTAAAATCTTGTCTTTTAAGTTCTCCAGATTTAATCGTTCCAAGGTCTCTCTTTTCTTGTTTCTTTTCTTGTTCATCTTGTGAACCGTTGCCCTGCTTATACAAAAGTGTTATATTCGCATCTTCAAGATTCGCAGTATTTCTGTTTCGTAATGTAAATACTAACGGTGTTTGTTCTCCTCCTTCAACATACGGAGTGATATCTGCACTCATGTCGATGTTAGCAGCAGATACAACATTACGAAGTGACATGACTCGCCATAGAGATAAACCAAGTGCAGCGAGTAACACAATCGTTGAGACGAGAAGTAACTTTGTTCCAAACGAAACACCTTTTTCTTCCTCTCCTTTACTCATAAGAGGATTCTCGTCTCCCCATGACGAAGGAAGGTCAAGAGACCTACGGGAAGCAGTACGATGGAACTCCGACTTCTCTAGTTTTGCTTTTGGGTCATACAGCTGATGTTCGATTGACTCGATGGCTGCTTGATCATTATTTTTATCGTCGTTATTTGATGGACTCATGCCTACAGTATAGCAGAGACGAGCCAAGTTTTATGGCACTATAGCTGCATCTCCTTCAAAACTTCATGAATATGTGTGCGTACTATCACTTTGCTAACAAGGAGATGTGTATACAGATCATCAATAGTAAAAGCTATATATTCTTTGATGTCTTTCGCTCCGATTATTTTTGCGTCAGCATACCCAAGCTCAACCAACAAAACATAATAAAGGAGTAGGCGTATCATTTGCTCATCATATGCTAGGTGTGAAGATAGTAACGAAATAATTCTGTCATAAAGAGTTTTATGGGCTCCTTCACCCCGAATAAAACGTTTCAACAAATGGGCTACTTCATGAATATACGGAGATATTACTGTCTCTTTTTCTGCACCGACTAATCGCCATACTTCTTTTCCTTGTACTAAGGTAATAAGGCTAATCGATCGTGGCAGCATATGGGCTCGCAATTTACTTTCGAGTTTTCGTATGCTCTTTGCTCGGCAAATAAGGAGACCAAACTCTCGGGTAAACACTTTATACGCACGATCATGTTCACCTTGGTCATAGGACTCAAGGATTATGCATTTGGTAATATATTTTTCGATGGCCATTTTTTAGACAAACTGTAGACTTTAGGGTGTAGCTTGTAGTAATTCAAAATACAGAATACCCGAAGAGAGTTCGACAGGGTTTTCGGTAAGTGTGATATCTTCTTTAATTTCAGACACTTTACATGTTGTCATAAGTGGAGATGGACCAGAGAGCAGTTCTTTTAATGACACAACGAGAATAACTTCATCAACCGGCTGAAGTCCGAGCTCTTTTCGTTTATCTTGGATAGCGCGCATGAGCTTACGAATATCTCCTTCTTGTTGTAGTTCTTCTGTAATAGTAAGATCTAGCAACACTTCACCATCTTGTTCCTCATTACTGAAAACTTTTTTTACATTAAGCTCATCTTTAATGAGTTCATTATATTCTTCTCCAACTACATTCTTAAACGTAACAGAGGTGAGAGGCTGCTTCACATTTACTTTATGCTTTGTCCTTTCCATAAGTCCAAGAGACACCATGCCACGAACTAATTTCATATCAATAAGAACCTGTCCGTCAATAATTTTTTCTTCTGGCCAGCTATCGAGATGCACCGATTCTTTTTCTCCACCGACTGCCATGTATACTCGCTCAGAAATAAACGGCATAACTGGCGCCATAACTTTTGCAAGCATGAGAAGTGTATAGGTAAGTGTTTCCATTGCCTCTTGTTTTTTGATAGTACCAGCATCCCCTTTTAGTCTATCTCGTGACCGTCTGCTATACCACACTGATATATCATCTATGATATCCGCGATTCCTCGTGTCGCTTCATCAAGAAGATATGAGTCATATCCTCGTGTAGCATCTCGTACTAGTTCATGAACTTTGGAAATCATCCACCTATCAAGCACATCAGTTGATGCATCGGATGCCTTTACTCCCTTTTCTTTGTTCATCTCATATAGTTGCACCACGTTCTCAAGACGACTAATACACTTCTTGTACACATCAGAAATATTTTCATCATTAAATTGTAAGTTTTCACCCTTAACAACAGGAGACGAGAGAAGTGCGTAACGCATCGCATCAGCTCCATACTTTTCTACGAGTACCATTGGGTCAGTATAATTCTTCTCACTCTTTGAAAGCTTTACACCGGATAGAGCAAGTACAAGACCGTTAACAATCACATGCTTATATGGCGCTTTATCAAATAGCCCAACACCTAAGTTAATAAGAGAATAAAACCATCCCCTCGTCTGATCTACTCCTTCTGCAATAAAATCAGCTGGATAATTCCTGTCGAAAATTTGTTTATTTTCAAATGGATAATGGAGCGATGCAAATGGCATAGAACCAGACTCAAACCAGCAGTCAAACACATCAACGATTCTCGTATATTCTTTTCCATCAATTGAAAGCTTCACCTCATCAATATATGGACGATGAAGATTAATTGCGCCTGTAGCATCTCGTGGAACAAGAGCAAGTTCGAGCTTTCGTACTTCTGCATTCTTTGGGTAAAGCGTTCTACCGGCTTGTTCATCGTCGTGAATAAGTGCTTCTTCTGTCATAAGTTGCGCTCCTGCAAATAACATACGCGCTGGCCCACCGTGGGTTACAAGAAGAATCGTTTTACCAGTGTACTGTTTTTCCAAATCCATAATAACTGCCATTCCTCGATGCATCATTTCTTCGTGAGTCTCCCCACCTTCTACGCGAGTTTTGTATGCAACAAATGATCCGTTAAGCGATGCAAAATATTCATCACGTCTTTTCCCGTCATATATTCCCATATCGTACTCTCGTAATCGCTCGTCAAATACGACATGGACACCGAGCAGTGCTCCGACTATTTCTGCTGTTTCTTTACCACGTATAACTGGAGAAGCGATAATCATATCAATATTTTTATTTTTTAAAAATATTCCAGCATCTGTTGCTTGACCACAACCGTTCTCAGTGAGATGATTATCTTTATTTGTTCCTTTGTCTAAAACATCATGCACGTTACTCCAGGCTTCACCGTGACGCATGACATAATAATTATTTTTAGGTGTATCTGTTCTAAACTCAGCAAGCTCTTTAAGTGAGCCGATAACTTTTATATCTCCATCACCAGATTTCCATACTGGAAGTGGTGCACCCCAGTAGCGGGTACGCGATACGGCCCACTCACGTGCACCTTCTAGCCACTTACCAAAACGTCCATCACGAGTATGTGCTGGAGTCCAGCCAATAGACTGATTCTCGGTAATTAATTTTTCTTTCATGCTTGGAACATCCACAAACCATGACGACGTTGCGTAGTTAAGAAGTGGCGTCTTACACCGCCAGCAGAGTGGGTATGAGTGAATGATTTTATGTTTTTCAAAAAGTTTCCCATTATGCGCAAGCCATTTAATAATCTCAACATCAGCCGACTGCGTATCCCCTGCTACTTTAACTTTCATGCCTGCAAAGTCAGTGACAGCTAGAATAAAAGTTCCATCTAACTTCACATGCTTAATAATTGGAATATTGTTCGCCTTTGCAAGCTCCATATCATCAGCTCCGAATGCTGGCGCCTCATGTGCAATACCAGTTCCTGCATCATCAGTAATAAAGTCAGCATGCCAGATTTTCCACCCATACTCTTTATCAGCATCTGTGGCATCGTAAAAATATGTAAAAGGTGGAATATAGGACTTCCCAATAAGTTTTTCTCCAGTAAACTCTTCTACTGTTTCAAAAAAAGCAAAATCTTTTTGTGAAAGGTTTTTATATTCTTCGAATTTTGTTTTAGCGAGAATGTAAAATTCTGGATCACCATCTACACCACTACCCTGATTATGTGAGTATACTTCTCCGGCAAGAGGAAGTTTTTTAAAGGCTTTTACTTTTACGTACTCAATATCTTTATGTACAGCAAGAGCTGTATTTCCAGGTAATGTCCATGGTGTTGTTGTCCATGCGAGCACAAATGTTCCTAGCTCATCTAAAAGTTCAAACTTTGCAGTCACCGAAAGATCCGTCACGTCCTCATAGTTCATCCCCACCTCACTCTGGGCAAGAGTCGTCTCACACCTCGGACAAATGTGCATCATCTTGTTACCTTCGTAGGCAAGATTCTTTTCATATAACGTCTTCCATGCCCACCAGATACTTTCGGTGTATGTTGAATCCATTGTTTTGTATGGCTTATCCATATCTATCCATCTGCCAAGTCGTGGTATAACTTTCTTCCATTCTTCCTCGTATTGAAGAACACTGTCATTTGCATCACGATTGAATTTATCAATCCCAAAATCCTCAATATCTTTTTTACTCTTTAGTCCCAATTTCTTTTCTATCAAATTCTCAATTGGAAGCCCATGACAATCCCATCCCCAAACACGACGAACAGAATTACCTTTCATAGTCTGGTACCTTGGAATTGCATCCTTGATAGTTCCTGCCAAGATATGCCCGTAGTGAGGAAGTCCTGTTGCAAATGGCGGCCCATCATAAAAAGAAAAATTTCCTTTTGCTATATTTCCAGCTGGCAGAGCTACAGACTTCTCGAAGATTTTATTATCTTCCCAGAATGTGAGGACTTCTTGTTCTTTTTCGGATATTGATTTTTGAGGCATGGTTGAGTACTTAATGTATTGATAATAAAAATAAAAATCGTCCTTGGAAAAGAATGTCTACGACATTCTTTTCCAA
>JAYWBQ010000014.1:0-6008 GCA_043781255.1 Minisyncoccota bacterium
TGACTTTTGTATAAAAAAGAATAGTATTGCAGAGGTAGAGTTATTTTAATTTTTAAGGAGGCACCATGACAGTTCATTTAGACGAATTGATTTTTAACAAGAGAATTGGGCTACGTTGCCCAAGCTGTAAAAAAAATCAAAGAACTACCACATTTCGGGATATGTTTTTTGAAGAGCGGCAAATTGCCCAGTGTGAAGCATGTCTTGTTGTTAGAGAGCTATATTGTTTTATAGAAGATATTAATTTTTGTGGAGATGATGATCCATTTGTTAAACTTGTTATTGCAAACTGGGGAGACATTAGAAATGGCCATCTTAAAAATGCTTGCTATTTTCGTGTCGATACGAGAAAAAGGAATTCTGACACAACGGAAGCAATACATTTTTTTGAACAAGTAGATAACGGTTGCTGTCCTAACGTTGCGAAAGTACTTTATGACATCATCTCCCATTTCAAAAAATCAAGTCGTATGGCTGTTGAATTCAGGGTAGACTTGTATGGAGTATTGAAAATCTACCAAGGTAAAGATGGTTCCATGTTTGTAAAAACCGAAGACTGTAATGGGGAAGTACTTAGTGGAAGCGGGGAACTTTTATTTTATGAGAGTCATGAATTTTATCCCCATTTGATGGAACTTATCAAGGCGGGCCTTACTGATATGCAACGTCCAGTCTAGATCTAAAAAGTATTTTCCAAAAAGCCTCCTTTCAGAGGCTTTTTCTTTGCTATTTTTGGGTCCTAGCTACAAATTACAGGAGTTGTGTTCGCGGTTTCATTCGCTATCGGATTATCATTCGGTCTTGGTGGACGAGATGCAGCAGCGAACGCTATTGAGAAGATGAAAGGTGTGAATAGTTAGTAGTTGGTAAAATGTAGTTGGATACAAAAATGCAAACATAAAAAACAGTGCCCACAAGGCGCCGTTTTTTTCTTTTGACTTTTTTTAAAAAAAAGAATAGTATTGCAGATGTGTAGTTGTTTAACTTTTAAGGAGATTTTCATGGAATATCTAGTAACAGAAGTTCAAAAAGGGAATCTTGTTCTTCAGTGTCCATCTTGTAAAAAGATAGACTGGCAGCTATCAAGATTGTATAAAGAGTTACTCCACTGTAATACTTGCCTTGGTGACACAAAGCTTGTTGACTGGGTCAGTCTTATCAAAAGAAAAGGAGATGGAAGTCCGAATACTTTTCTCTCAATAGAGATGGGGGTAAGTTTGGATGACGATGATGACATTCCTTCGGGGTATTACATTTGTGTGGATACATCAGGAGAACTTGATATAGACATCGAAGATGTTCGCTTTTGTACAGGGAACGCCGGTGGTCGTTCTCGCGCTGTCTATAACAAAGTGATAGAAATTGGTAATCGATCTAAACAATCCGATGGCCGTATATGGACTCATTATGAATCTGAAGGCGGAACACTAAAAATATATCAAGGTATTGGTGATGCTGATATACACATGAAGACACTACGTGATCAAGATGGAGTATTCCACGGTGCCTCAGTGTATTTCCCACTTGAACATGCATTTAGCACCTTTATTCCCCCACTAATCCAAGCCATACTCATCGACATGAAAGTTTGACCAATCTAGCGTCGATGAATGTTGGTAAAAAGCCGTCGCAAGGCGGTTTTTTATTCGCGAATAATACCCCGCGGCGTCAGCCAGGGGAGGTTCGTTTTCTACTCCTCTAATGTCCTATGAAACTATATTTTTGACTTTTGCTTCATTAAGAGTAGTATTATTAGTAGAGTAGTTGTTTAACTTTTAAGGAAATTTCATGGAGTATATCAATAAGCTAATTTACTACACGTACCTTCTACTGGACTGCCCATCTTGTGGCAGCCATGAATTTCAAGTGCCTAATGTTATTACCGAAGACGAAGCTTTAGTCTGTCATAAGTGTAACGTTTCTAAGGCACTCTTTAAGTGGGTCACGTTCATTAAGATCTTTGGGGATAATGATCCGTACGTCAACCTCGCCATCGAAACCAGAGACGGAGGATATTCCCTTTGTGTTGATACAAAAGAAAGAAAGGATAATAACATCGAGACTATTCGTTTTCACACATCTTTAGGTGGTGGACGTTCGCCTGCTACTCTTGAGGAGGTAAGAAATATCGCTAGCCATTTCAAAAAAGAGGGCCACACAACCTCATCTTTTCAAGGACAAGGAGGAATACTGAAAATAAATCCGGGTATTGATGATGTCTGGATGAGGACTTTAGATATAAATGCTAAAGGCTCTCACGGAGTAAAAGTTTTTTTCCCTAGAAATCATGAATTTGTAGAGTACATCCCTCGACTTATCAAAGCCATGCTCCTTGATATGAAAAACACTTTTTCTCTAAAAGTAAGCTAAGAGCAAGAGTAAAAAATGCCAAAAAAAAGCTGTCGAAAGACAGCTTTTTATCTTGGCTTTTTGGTATTTCCTAGTCATTAACCGCTAGTCATTAACCACTATCTCAAATTCCTTGACTTCTATTCTTTATTTTGATAGCATGGGCTTCACTACTTGATGATAAAAAGAAACGAAAACACCAACTAAACAGGAGGCCAAGTAACGTTTCGTTGCTAGCCGCCTAAGAAGGCGGATTTTATTTTCCCAAAATTGTTGAGTAGATCGTAGTTACTTTGACAACAGAATCCCGTGCATCTCACGCGCAACAATACTGTTATCCAGTAGTAGAATTTTGATTCACTGGGGTCTAGCGGAGCAGGTGACACGGACATGAAAAAAGACAATTGAACATACAGCAAAAGGAGCGGTCCAATTGCTGTAGTGATAGTTATGTTTCCTAATAGGAACATAAGAGCATACGGTGGATGCCTTGGCTCTAACAAGCGATGAAAGACGTGATCAGGCGGCGATACGCTTCGGGGAGGTGCCTAATAACCTTCGATCCGGAGATTTCTGAATGGGGAAACCCCACACGAGTAATGTCGTGTGACCTAAGGTAGCATTACCTAGGAGCATACTCAGGGAAGTGAAACATCTCAGTACCTGAAGGAAAAGAAAACAAAAGTTATTCTGCAAGTAGCGGCGAGCGAAAACAGAGAAGCCCAAACCAGTGCACCACTTTGTATTTAATTGTTCATGTATTTTTTAGAGGGGTAAGACAATGCACTTCGGTGAAGTCTATAGGAATGGTTTGCACCTGGGCGAAGGCTCAAAGGCGGTGCAAGAAAGCTCGGGAAATCTCGAGTGTTTAAGCCAACGGTAAAAGTTGTCAGAGGTTGCGCGCGCAGCTTTTGGTAACTACGTCGCTTCACGCATAATGTAAGAAGCTGGGGAAACTCCATCCGCCCTCCACCAATAAGTAAGCACGAAGTTCTCGGAGAGAACTTCGTGCCCTCTAAAAAATACATAAACAGAATTTTACATTAAATATAAAGTGGTGCACTGGGGTAGTAAGATAGAAACGTAGTTTACTAGAAGAGTTACAAAAGGTATGTATAGATAAAGTTGTTGGAAAGCAACGCCATAGAGAGTGATAGCCTCGTTATCGAAATGCATACCCCTCTTTTGTTTCTAATCTTGAGTAATTCGAGACATGAATAGCTCGGATGAATCAACCGGAACTAACCGGTAAGGCTAAATATTGTTAGAGACCGATAGTGAACTAGTACCGTGAGGGAAAGGTGAAAAGAACCCCGGAAGGGGAGTGAAATAGAACTGAAACCGTATGTTTACAAAGAGTAGAAGAGGTTCATCACTTTGTTCTTAACCGCGCAATGCGCAAATTTTAAGGAGAAGTGAAGATGCACAATGCAATCAAATTTGCCTGTGATGCTGTAGAGATACGGCAAGTGAAGCCAGAAGATGCTATCACCATCATAATCAAAGGGAAATGTGACTCGGTGATCCGAGTTTACGAAGTCATTCCTGGTGTTGTGGTAAAACAAAACACTGCAACTGCAGTCGTTTCGTTGAATAACATAACACCTAAGGACGATGGAGATAACATTCCGATTTGATGTTTGTTCTTTAGTTATCATCCCAAAGAAGGTTGAGACTAAAGTGATGAACCTCGACTGCGTGCCTATTGAAGAATGAGCCAACGAGTTGTAGGTTACTGCAGGCTAAGTGGTATAAAGTCACGGAGCCATAGCGAAAGCAAGTATGAATAGTGCGAACAAATTGTAGTAGCTTACAGACCCGAAGCCGAATGAGCTTACCATGAGCAGGGTGAAGCAGTACGAAAGTACTGTGGAGGCCCGAACCAGTAGGTTGTACGACTCCTTTGGATGACTTGTGGTAAGGAGTGAAAAGCTAATCGAATTCGGTAATAGCTGGTTCTCTCCGAAATAGTTTTAGGACTAGCGTCGTGTGTTCCCTTTGGGGGTAGAGCACTGGAAGGTTTTGACTAGTAGAAATACGGCAACACCTATCAAACTCCGAATACCAAAGGTTAAAAATACGGCAGTAAGACCACGGGGGCGAAGCTCCGTCGGTCAAAAGGGAAACAGCCCAGATCTCAAGTTAAGGTCCCTAAGTATAGATTAAGTGTAAGCGAGGAGGTGGAGTTTCATTGACAATGAGGATGTTGGCTTAGAAGCAGCCATCATTGAAAGAAAGCGTAACAGCTCACCCATCGAGAGACTCTGCGCCGTAAATGATCGGGACTAAAATCTATCACCGAAACTGAGGGCTTACAGGTGTCACAACCTGTGAGCGGTAGGAGAGTGTTCCACTCTGCGTTGAAGCTAAAGGGGTGACCCATAGTGGAGCGTGTGGAAGTACGAATGTTGGCACAAGTAACCGCAAGGAAGGTGAGATCCCTTCCCGCCGAAAGAATAAGGTTTCCTATTCAATGATTGTCAGAGTAGGGTTAGTCGGGCCTAAGGAGATGGCAAACGCCGGATCCGATGGACATAAGGTTAATATTCCTTAACTCGGTACTAATGTGATGGGATGACGGAGAGTAGTATATATAGCGTATTATTGGATTTACGTTTATTGTGTAGGGGTGATGCGCAGGGAAATCCACGCAACTGGTTTTGATACCAAATCCGAGCACCGTATGAAGATGATGGGCAACCTGATTCAACTGTATAAAGCACACTTCCGAGAAAAGTCTCTACATTCTGTGAACACAGAACTTCTACATGTGTCCTAACTTATAGGGTACATGTAGATGCATTAAGTTAGTATTGATCCGTACCGCAAACCGACACAGGTATTCAAGTCGAGTAGACTAAGGCGAACGAGTGAATTCTCCCTAAGGAACTAGGCAAAAAAGCGGCCGTAAGTTAGCGATAAGGCCTGCCCCCATCACTTTGTCTTCAAAGACAAGCTGACAAAATTACTTCATCTACTTTGTTGAAGCAAATTTTTTCTTCCGCAATGTACTATATGTACATTTTGGTCGAAAAAATTCACTTCGCCTCGTAGCTAAAGCAATTTTCTCACCTTGTTACATTGAAAATTTAGTGATGGTTCTAGAGAATTAGATAAAATATTGAGACAAACCGTAATTACAGTAGAGCTACTGTAATTACAAAAACGTGTGTAATATGTAAGTAATTGTGGATTTCGTAGAGAATAATACTCTCTAGTAATTGTTGATTGTGCTTCGCCGGACGGGCTTAGCACGGAACGGATAGGTCCCTTTTAATTTAAAGTGGAGGAGTAAAATCCATTGAAGTTTTAGTTAAAATGATTCCGTCAACAGAAAGCGGGTGAGTTTTATCTCACCAGCTTTCTCTTACAACAATTATTTTCTACGAAATTCATAATTACAAACAAATACATACAAGTGTGATGGAAATAATTTTCTGGGACTTCATTAACTTTGAAAATAAAGTGATGGGGGCCGCAGCGAAAGTTTCCCTAGCGACTGTTTACCAAAAACACAGCTTCCTGCGAACACGTAAGTGGATGTATAGGAGGTGACGCCTGACCAATGCGGGAAGGTTAAATATCGGTGGTGCGCAAGCGCTGGATGATATAAGCCCCCGTCAATGTCGGCCGTAACTATAACGGTCCTAAGGTACTGG
>JAYWBQ010000015.1:0-42821 GCA_043781255.1 Minisyncoccota bacterium
CCTCGAAGCCTCCCGGCACGATGTACTCATCGCCCAATCGCTCGTTTTTCTTGCTAGAAAAACATAGCTCCGCCATTCGATTCCTGACGAAAAGCGCGCAGGCGCTTTTCTCCGAGAGCACAAATACAAAAAACAACGTCTATGACGTTATTTTTTGTATTTGTGCTCTCGGCAGGAATCGAACCTGCATCGCAAGTACCGCAAACTTGAATTCTATCCATTGAACTACGAGAGCAGGTTACCGTAGAACAATTACTTGTCTACAGCATGATTCCGTACTAACTTATTTTGTCTTAACGTCTAGTTTTGCGACAGCTTTTGCCAATCGTGACTTCTTCCTGTTAGCATTCCCCTTCTTGATAGTTCCACGCTTTGCTGCCTTATCAAGCGCCTTGAAAGCAAGTGACAAGTCAGTTGTAATAGCCTTCTTATCTTTTGCGATAACATCCTTACGAACAGTCTTCACTGCTTCTTTTAAGGTGCGACGAAGCTTGTCGTTAACGACTCGCTTTTTTTCACTTACTCGAATACCTCTTTTTGCGTTTTTTGTAATTGCCATATCTTTAAAATTTGTATATGCACTATACCATAAACTTTGACCTTTTTCAAGCACATTTTTTTAAAAAATTGAAGACTCTGTATCATGTTATACTTTATCCCATGATAGGCTTTCTTAAAGGTAGTGTACTTAGCGCAGATAGTTCGTCCCTACTTCTTGATGTTTCGGGGGTTGGTTACAAAGTACTTTCTCCTCTCCCTGTTCTTGTAGCAGCTAACAAAGGAGATGAACTCTCACTTTTTATTCACACTCACGTTCGTGAAGATCAGATCAGTCTCTTTGGCTTCAAAGATGAGATTGATTTATTTATTTTTTTAAAATTACTCGCCGTCTCTGGCATCGGGCCAAAGAGTGCCCTTGCAATGCTCTCAGTTCACTCCCCTTCTTCAATTGCTGACGCAGTAGAAAGAGGTGATGCACAAGCACTTTCTCATACTCCAGGAGTTGGCAAAAAAACTGCTGAGAAAATAATTATAGAACTTAAAGGCAAATTAGCTCACTTGGTTGGTGCTGTTGAAACAGATACAACTCTTGAAGTTCGCATGGCCCTCGAAACGCTTGGCTATTCTTCAAAAGAAATACATGATGGGTTACAAGGATTGACAACAGAAGGAAAATCGACAAGTTCTATTATCAAGGAAGCACTTCAAAAATTGCAATAACACCACACTATGGAAAAAATACTTCGCACAATTGAAAAAATAACTCCAAAAAAACTTTACAGATTCCTTCAACCTGGATACCATTTTATACTTGCCAGCATTGGTACTCTCCGATATTTAAAACCATCACGAAAAATTTATGTCATTGGAGTAACTGGAACGAAAGGAAAATCCTCCACAGTAGAATTTGTAAATGCTATCCTTGAGGTCTCTGGTAAAAAAACTGCAATTCTCTCAACGATACGTTTTAAGGTCGGAGATGCATCTCATCCAAATAACTACAAAATGACAATGCCTGGGAGATTTTTTACCCAAAAGTTTTTACATGATGCCGTCAAAGCAGGCTGTCAGTATGCAATCATTGAAATGACATCAGAAGGCGCTAGGTTCTATCGCCATATTGGCATAGAGCTTGATGCGCTCATCTTCACCAACCTCTCCCCTGAACATATTGAGAGTCATGGGTCATTTGAGAAATACAAGTCTGCCAAGCTTCGCCTTATCAAAAGCTTGGCTACAAGCACTAAACCTCACCGTGTATCTATTGCAAACATTGACACTAAACATGGCCACTCTTTCCTCATACACACAGTAGATAAAAATATCTCCTACTCCATTAAAGATGTTATTATTCTTTCTGAAACAAATGACAGCACCATTATTTCTTATAAAGACACAACTATCACTGTTCCTCTCCCTGGGAAGTTCAATGTGGCGAATGCTCTCGCGGCGATTAAACTCGCAGAAGAGCTCTCTATTCCGATGGAAATAATAAAAAGAGGTGTCGAATCTCTCACTCAGATCCGCGGACGTGTAGAGAAAATAGACTGCGGACAGAACTTTACTGTGATTGTAGACTACGCGCATACTGATGATTCGCTCTATAAGCTCTACGAAGCATTCTCGTCAACAAGAAAAATTGCAGTCTTGGGTGCATGTGGTGGTGGACGCGATATGTGGAAGCGTAAAGTGTTAGGGAAGATAGCAGATGAAGCATGTGACGAGATAATTATTACCAACGAAGATCCTTATGATGAAGACCCTGCAAAAATCATCGAGGATGTCGCTGTAGGTGTCACTACACATACGCCGAAGATTATTATAAACAGACGAGACGCAATCAGAGAAGCGTTCACCTTGGCGCAAGCTGGGGACACTATTTTTATTACAGGAAAAGGAACCGACCCATACATCATGGGACCGAATAACTCAAAAGAAGCATGGGATGATGCGAAGGTCGCAAGAGAAGAGTTGGAGAAACTTATAGCTAGTAGACTCTAGCTCATATACCAATACAAAAGGCCGCGTCGTAAACGCGGCCTTTTATCGCCCAGATTAACACTTTGATATCAACCGATTTTATTTTATATCTCCAGATATTTACTTTATTTTTATAAAATCATATTTTGGCAAAGGATTTCTTCTACCGTTATTTTCTTTGGAATCTTTGGGATCTTTGTCAATAATCCACTTTTTGATGAAATTCTTAAAAAAACGACTGACAAAATTTTTAATGCGAGTAAACATGAAAGTCTCCTTAAAGTGTAACTTCCAAACAATCAAACTACCCGCAGTAAGAGTACCACAAAAAATTGTAAAGAAATACTTTTTTCTGCACCTTTATATAATCTTGTGCCATTTACATTTTTTGTATACTCTATAAAAATCATGCCCGAACTCCCTGAAGTACACACCACCGTCACAGGCCTTCAAAAAGTCCTTCCTGGGCTTAGTTTTTTAGATATTTGGTCAGATATGTGGAGCGACGCCAAAATATGCAAAAACACCATCAAAAATCGGAGTTATTTTTCATATTTTAAAAAAAATACACTCAACCAAAACGTAACATCTGTACGACGTCGCGCAAAACATATTCTTATTGACTTAGAAAATGGCTTCACTATTATCATTCACATGAAGATGACAGGACACCTCATGTACGGAACATATGAACAAAATAAAAAATATGACGGCAAGCAGTGGCCTTGGGTACCCATCGAAAAAGACTCCCCTTTACGTGACCCCTACAACCGCCACATCCACGTTGTCTTTAAACTCTCAAATGGAAAACATCTAGTATTCTGTGACTCACGAAAGTTCGGCACCATTATTGTCGAAAAAACAAAATCACTCCATACAGAGAGACTTGCTCATCTTGGACCTGAACCACTTGAAATAACCTTTACAGAGAATAATTTCAAAGAAAGAATTCTCAAGTCTACGACACGTGCAATCAAAACAGTTCTTATGGATCAGAAAATTATTGCAGGCATCGGAAATATCTATTCTGATGAAATGCTTCACCGTGCACACATCTTACCAACCAGAACTTCAAAAAGTCTTAGCAATGTTGAAGTAAAACTTCTCTATAAAGAGATGTTAGGAGTGCTTATGCGCGGAATTGATTTTGGTGGCGATAGCACCAGTGACTACAGAAATATACATGGTGAACGTGGAGCATTCCATGAGAACCATCTTGTCTACCTTCGCACCAAAGAAAGGTGTTTTACAAAAAACTGTAATGGTGTTATTGAAAAGAAAACTATCAACGGTCGTAGCGCTCATTTTTGTAGAATATGTCAAAAATAAGTCTTGCCATAAAATACGTCTATTCTATTCATTCGCCCCTTACTATTTATTTACATGTTGCGTTGCTGTGTACAATGTTCCTTCGCTTGTAGCGTACTTGGTCTACAGCCTACCAGCTCTCCACATCTTCGTCGTTCAATATCTATCCATGTTTAACGTTGTTATGCTAGATACTCCTTCACTCATCGCTCACGAGCCTGATATACTATTCTTATGGGGCAACTTTTACTTAAAATCTTTGCAATATTCTGGGCGGTATGGATAGCGTGGTATTTAACTGGTGGACCACTACGTAATGACGGGAACTCTCCATATGTTCAATATGACCAGAATGGACAAATCATTCATGTTGGAACAACTACAAAAAATACCCCCACCGAAACAGGCAAATAAACGATAGCTGGAAATTATGTAAAATATTTGCTAGGATAGTGTAACGTTACTCACTAATCTTGTATTTGCATTTACTAGTGACTAGTAACTAACGACTATTTCCAGTCCCTATAGCTCAAGACGGCTTTTGGTCCAAGACATGACTTTATTAAGTCAGCCACGAAGATGTCGAATAGCAAGCTTTCGACGCAGTCGGTAAATTAATAGCCCGAGCTAAATATTCAAAGGAAACATAACCTGGAAACAAACCTATTTTAGATTACAAACAAATACACTGTCCCTATAGCTCAGTTGGTAGAGCAGCTGCCTTTTAAGCAGACGGTCGAAGGTTCGATCCCTTCTGGGGGCACAAAATAAGCGAAGCGTCATTTTTGACCCCAGAGCACATGAACTGCTTCATGTGCGTAAGGGATCGAATGGCGGAGTGATGTTTTGCTAGCAAGCAAAACCACGAGCCCGTCCGAAGAGACTTTTTTGACGAAAAAAATATACTGAGGAAGATCACTCTTCTGGGGGCACCCAAACGTGCTAGCACGAGAAGGCTAGTCAATTAACAAAAATCACCCCTCTAGTAAGTAGGTGATTTTTGTTAATTATATATAGCTATATTTCAATTACTTGGCTTTTGTTGTTGAAGTAGACACTACCTGTGTTTAAGGCGGGGTAGTATTAGTTACTTGCTCTGTTTGAGGATCGGTACCTTATTGTGCTTCATTAGAGTCTCCTTCTCTAGAATCTTTTTTCCATTTACCTTGTTCCATACCTCCGCGTTCATTATGTCTTCCACCTTCTTTGTATCCAGCAAATGATCCCATAGCACCTCCAATACCACCACCAATAATTCCTCCAACAAAGGCAGAACTAATGATAATAGTAATTAATTTCTTGTCTAAGTGTATGACTGTTATTTAAAATTAATAATAAAATCTTTACCTTTAGTATTATAGAAACTCTTTAGGAAGAGATTGCGGAGCCGACACTCCATTAATTAGTAAAGGAAATTACTCATAATTTCTTCATAATTTAGCTATACTATATAAAGCATATGAGAATATTAGTTATTGAAGACCAAATTAAGTTGGCTGAATCAATTAAAAAAGGATTAGAGAATCTTGGGTACGCTGTTGATGCTGTATCTGACGGTGAAAAAGGCATGCGTAGAATTGAAGCGTCACCTGAAAATTATGATCTAATAATTCTTGATATTATGCTCCCTGGACTTGATGGGCTTACTATTTGTAAAAAAATGCGTAGTAAAAATACAATGACCCCTGTATTAATGCTTACAGCAAAGGACACACTTGAAAATAAGATAGAAGGGCTAGATGTGGGCGCAGATGATTATTTAATAAAACCTTTCGAGTTTACAGAACTAACAGCAAGGATTAGAGCGCTTCTTCGTAGACCAAAAGAATCTTTAGAAACTGAACTCACTGGATCTGGTATACGCTTAAACACGATTAAACATTCTGTAGAAAAACACGGTGAAGATATTAAATTAACTCTAAAAGAGTTTGCTATTCTAGAATTCTTTTTGAGAAACCAAAATCAAGTACTTCACAGAGATAAAATCATTACCCATGTATGGGACTTTAACTACGATACATTTAGTAATGTCGTTGATGTACACATAAAGAACTTAAGAAAAAAATTGGGAGATGGTGATACTGTTATTTTTGAATCTATACATGGCATCGGATATAAATTCAACTCATAAAATATGAAAGATAAAATATTTCATAATGCAAAAGTTAAACTAACAGCATACTATGTTGCCGTTATGTTTTGCATACTGGCACTCTTTACAAGCATCCTTATGTTTACAATTGAGTCAAGACTTCGAACAAGTCTTGATGGAAAAATACTTATCATACAAGAACAGGAGGATCCTATACGAAGTGCTAGTGATGATATTGAGGTAATTATCTATACTATAGATGGATTACTTCTATTTGTTATTGCTTTTTTAAGCTATTTTTTAGCAGGAAGAACACTAAGGCCAATTAAAGACACTCTTGATGCCCAGTCCAAGTTTTCTGCTGACGCATCTCATGATCTACGAACACCCCTTGCGATTATTATTACGGAATCAGAAGTTTTACTTCAAAGCAAAGAAGCTGGGGTACACGAATATAAAAAAGTGATAGAAAGTAATATAGAAGAAGCCAAAAAAATGAATATCCTTGTGAGTGATCTTCTTGTAATCGCTCGTGGGGAAGGTTCCGTTTTAGAAAAAGAGAAGGTTGATATCTCTGTTCTACTTTCTACTATTACCAATAAGATGAAGCAACAGATCGATAACAAGAATCTACTTTTAATACAGAATATAGAAAAAAATATTTTACTCAGTATTAACACAAAAGATATAGAAAGGATTATTAAAAATATTTTACAAAACGCAATCAATTACACAAAAGCAGGCACAATACAAGTCACTTTGAAACAAAAAAATACAAAGGTGGTGCTAGAAATTACAGATACAGGTGTGGGAATTAGTAAAAAAGATTTACCATTTGTATTCGACAGATTCTTTAAAGCAGAGCATTCTAGAAATGACGAGTCTGGTTCAGGTTTGGGGCTTCCTATCGCAAAAACACTCCTTGAGAGACATGGAGGTACAATTGATATTACAAGTGAAATAGGAGTCGGCACGAAAGCTACTATTGTTTTTAAATTAAATATATGAAATATATACAAGATTTCCTTTATACTATAAAAACAAATAAGGAAGTAAGGAATGGTTTTATAAAAAGCTTTTTAATTAGTGCTGTTTTTCTATCGTTTCTATTCTATTTAGGAATTGAAGTTAAAGAAACGAATTTTATTACCCAAGCTAAAATACAAGGTTTTATTTTAAGTTATGGCATTTTCTCTTGGTTGGCATATGTCATAATTCTTGTTATTGCAGTTATGTCACCTGTACCTGATACGCCTATTGTAATTGCTGGGGGTTATATCTTTGGACCTTTTATTTCTATACCCTTAACGATCATCGGCCAAATACTTGGTGCTAGCGTAGATTTTTTCTTAGCAAGAAAACTGGGGAGAAGCTTTGTAAATAAAAAGTTTCCAAAAGCTTCAGGTTTATTAAATGAGTACAGCCACAAGTTGGGGTGGCAGACGGTGTTTATTATGAGACTAACTCCGACACTTTCCTTTGATCTTTTAAGTTATGCAGCAGGCCTGTCTCATATAAAATATACTCATTATATATTAGCAACTTTGTCCGGGATGATACCTCTTATAGCAGTAACATCTGTCTTGGGGTATAGCGCAAGTACTCATTCAAAAATATTACCATTTATAACTATTGGTGTTGGGGTACTTTTTATCACGTTAGTATTATTCATCTTCAAGAAGATTAGCAAAGATAAGTCTTAATATATAAGGGGTTTTGAGCTCACTATTTACTCATTATTAGTTTGTATAGTTATAGTATTCATACTAGTCATATGAATATATACTAACTTAAATTAATTATATGAAAAATACAAATATGCCGATGTTAGCGTTGGGGCTTCTTGCGGTAAGCGCATTAGGTGGAACAGCATACCAAGTTTTCGCACAGTCCAATAATAAAAACCCTGTTTCTGTAGTACAGAAAATCGGGTCTTCAAGCACGCAAGGAGAAGTTGATGAAAATGGAACTGAAACAAACGATGATAACGAAGTAGTCTCTCCGAGTATTCTGGCTCAAGTAAAGATAACAGAGTTACAAGCGAGACAAATAGCGTTAGCTGCAAACCCAGCTACAACCATTAAAACTATCATTGTTAGTGATGAAGATGGAAAGGCGGTCTATGAAATTAAACTCAGTAGCAATACAGAGGTTACAATTGATGCAGTAACTGGCTCAATTCTAAAGGAAGATAATGAAGATGGTGATACCATTGATCAAAAAGATGCGCACGGAAATGATGTAGAAAAAAACGATAGCCCTGATCAGGGGGATTAAGTAATACTAATTTTATTAAAGTAATCAAAAATCTTAATGAAATATAAAAGACACGTAGCGACTGGTGTATTAGCTTTTAGTTTACTTGCTGGTGGAGTATCGGCATTCGCCTCCGATATGACAGCAAGCACCACAAAGGTAAACCAGTATACAAATCAAGTAAAAATGAAATCTTCTACTAAGCACGATAAAGTTGATACTGATTCAATCACTAAAAAAGCCAATCGATCTAAGAATAGAGCAAAACCTAGCTCAGTAGGCACTAAAGTGGACGCGAAAGATACTTTAGGTAAAGATGTTGAATCAAACGATGTCTCTGTTAAAAAAACTTCTACCAGTACTAAAAGTAAGATACATAAAGTACATAAGGAAACATTATAAAAAACACAAATCATCAAAAGACCAGTTGATGGCATCTAACATACAATAATTAAAAACACTCCGCTCGGGGTGTTTTTAACTGTAATAGGGTAAAACGAACTTATTCACAATTTCTTCATAACTAGATTATAGACTACCTAGTAATATGACAACGAAAATACAAAAAATCACAAATAAACTTCCTGAAATAACTCTTCTCTTTTGGATAATGAAAATTGCAGCAACAACTTTAGGCGAAACAGCTGGAGACCTTTTCTCAATGACGCTTAATATAGGGTATGCAATAAGTTCAATCTTTTTATTTGGTATTTTTGTTGTGGCTCTTATCACTCAATTACGATCTAAGAAATATAATCCTGCCCTCTACTGGACCGTGATACTTGCAACTAGCACAGCAGGTACGACCATGTCTGACTTTATGGACAGAACATTAGGGTTAGGGTACGCTATGGGAACTTCCATACTTCTCTCAACCCTTCTTGCTATCTTAGGTATGTGGTACTTCAGTGAAAAGTCACTTTCTGTTACAAATATTAAAACTAAAAAAGTAGAAGTATTTTATTGGTTAGCAATACTTGTCTCTAATACACTAGGTACAGCGCTCGGTGACTTCCTTGCACACAACTCTGGACTTGGATTTACGGGCGGAGCACTTCTTGTGGGTGCGTTAATTACAATTACGGTAGTTGCTAGATATTTTACAAAAATATCTCCGGTAATCTTATTTTGGGTGGCGTTTATTCTCACACGACCATTTGGTGCGACTATTGGAGACCTGCTAACTAAGAATCCAAATGATGGGGGTTTAGGATTTGGGACAATAGGATCATCTGCTATACTTTTATTGATATTAATTGGTTTTATATCGTATACTTTTAATAAAGAAAGTAGAAATACACTTAGATTAGACTAAATAAACAATACCTATGAAAAAATATCTATGGTTTCTTCCAGCATTATATGTCTCTTACGAGTTTGGGGGCAAGATCTTTGAGGTTCTTGCTGACAGGCAAGAATTTGTAAATATTATCTCTGCGATTAAACCTCTTATCCCTATTTCATCATTTCTTGCGTATGGAGTTAGTATTTTTGACTTTGCCATTGCGATGGCATTGCTTACTTTTTCATTTTTTCCTACTACAAAGAAATACCACAAGTATATTTTCCAGTGGACTATTGTATGGCCATTTGTTCCCTCAAGTTTAAGATATTTTACTGGTGTTGCCCCGTTTGAAATAGGACAAGTTTTACTCATGTCTTTCAGTGCCTGCTTGGCCTATGTTTTATGGAGTAAATTTAGTAAGAAATAATTAACATGAATACAAAATTAATGTTAAATAAGGTTCCTGAAATAACTCTCTACTTTTGGATTATTAAAATCTTATGTACTACCGTGGGAGAAACTGCTGCTGACTTCCTTAACACTAATCTTAATCTTGGTTTAACTGGCACCACACTTGTAATGAGTGTTCTTTTAATTATCACCCTCCTCTTTCAATTCAAATCAAAAAAATATAAACCGTCTATTTATTGGCTTGCAGTAGTGTTACTCAGTATCGTTGGTACTCTTATCACAGATAATTTAATAGATAACTTTGGAGTATCGCTTCAGACAACATCTATCATCTTTAGTATTATTTTAGCTTTAGTATTTGCTATATGGTACAAAGCTGAGAAAACATTATCCATTCATTCAATATTTACATCCCGCCGAGAGTCCTTCTATTGGTTAGCAATTCTCTTTACATTTGCACTAGGTACCGCAACTGGTGATCTCATTGCAGAAACATTCAGTGTTGGATATTTCCTTTCCTCTGTTCTTTTCGGTGGACTAATTGCAGGTACCTATGCGGGGTATAGATATCTTAACCTTAACGCAGTATTTGCATTCTGGGTCGCTTATATTTTAACTCGTCCACTAGGTGCTTCAATTGGTGATTATCTTTCACAGGATAAAAGTAAAGGAGGGTTAGAACTTGGAACAGTTATAACAAGTGGAATATTCCTTATTACCATTTTAGTTGTAGTTACTTATTTATCTATAACTAAAAAAGTAGAAGCACAAAAAACCCCGCTGTCGAAATAGGGTTTTTTGTATAAAAACTAATAGTCTATAGTTTTATATTCTTACTGAATCTTGCTAGTAACACGGGCATAAACAGGAGAGAAGTTATGGTGGATGTTATAAGACCTCCTGTCATAACAATTGCAAGTGGATGTAAGAATTCTTTCCCAGGAGCAGAACCGTTTAAGAGAAGAGGTACTAGTGCCAAGGCGGTAACAATAGATGTCATCAATATAGGCACTATTCTTTCTCTTGTTGCTTCGGAGATTATTTCTTCCGATAAGAATCTATCTTTGCTAAAAGATATTTCTATCGCACGACTTAATAGGATAATTCCATTTCTTGATACAATTCCAGCAAGAGAAATGAAACCCACTAAGTGAGCAAGGCTGATACTGCCTCCTGTGAACCACACCGCAAGCAAACCTCCAAACAATGCGGTTGGAATATTTGCCATGATAAGAGAAACCAGAATCATTGATGGAAACGCTCGGTAGAGAATGACAGCAATGAGAAGAATAACTATCAAGAAAAGAATAAGAAGTTTAGAACTATTCTCTTTTTGACTTTGGTACGTGCCTTCATACGATACAGTTATGTTTTCAGGCTGTTGTCCTTGTTCTAATGTTGCTTTTACTTTATCTACAGCTCCAACAATATCTTTCCCTTCGTAGTTAGCACTAACTAATACTACTCTTTTCCCTCCTTCATGGCTGATTTTATTTCTACCCTCACCAATTTCGATTGAAGACATATTTCCAACCGTTGAACCAAGTTCTGTAATGGTCGTATCTCGCAATCCTCCATATGAATTTCGGCTCGAGTTATCTAGCTTGGTAACTACTGGAATTCTTTGTAACCCCTCTACAATTTCACCAACTTTGTTTCCCAGAAATCCCGATTCTATTTCTTCCCCCAGTAGTCCTGGTGTTAGACCTTGAGACGCCAGCGCCTCTCTATCAGGGTAAATATGGATTTCAGGTACTTTTATATCTCTAGAGAGTTGAGGGTTTGTTACACCCTCTACACTTCCTAAGATACTAACGATGGAATTTCCATACGCCCGTAGCTTGTCTATGTCATCGCCGTATAACTTAATTACAATTGGCGCCCTAACACCAGAGAGCAATTCTTCTACTCTGTGAGTTATTGGTTTTCCTACAGAATACTGAGCCCCATTATATTTATTCAAGACGGTCTGAATTTTGGGAATATATTCTTCTATTTTTTCAGCAGAACCTGGCTTTAACACAACCTGTATTTCACTTGTATTTGATCCGCTGTCATGAGCATCAGCTCCAGCTCGTCCAGTGATATGACTTACGCGTGAGATAAAGGGTAAAGCTTTGATAGAGTCCCCAACATTCTGTGCGTATAGGCTAGTAGTCTCCAAACCTGTCCCATTAGGCAATATAACGCTTATAGTGAGGGAGTCTTCGTTAAATGCAGGGATTCCTGTCTTTCCCGCATATACGTACAGTGCTCCACTAGTAATTAGTATTACCGCAAGTGATATGCCAATAATCTTAGAAAATGGGAATAACTTTTTTAGTGTTCGGTCGATCCATATTTCTAACCACAACGCAATCCTAGAAGGTTTCTCATGTTCTTCTTTATGAAGCAACAGCACGGCTAATGCAGGAGTAAGTGTAAGAGATACCAAGAGTGAGGCAATCAATGAGACAATATAAGCAAACCCAAGGGATGATAGGAGTTTACCTTCTACACCACCTAAGAAAAACACTGGTGCAAAAACCAAAAGTACAAGCACCGTCGCATAGATTACGGATCCACGGATTTCCTCAACCGCATCTACTATTATGCTTAATTTAGTTTTATGCGGCTCTCCGTTTGTGCGTAATCGTTTTACAATATTTTCGACGCTCACTATAGCATTATCTACTAACTCTCCGATAGCGACAGCAATACCGCCGAGGGTCATTACGTTCACTGATAATCCCAGCGTATAAAACACTATCGCTGAAATACCAATAGAGACCGGAATAGAGATAAGAGTAATAATTGTTGGCCTCACTTTCACTAGAAACAAAAATACAATTATTGCGACGATAATAAATGCATCCCGCAAGGCATCCTCCACATTTTTAAGACCTGAAGATATGAACCATTCCTGTCTGAACAGATCCGTCTTAAGACTAATACCATTTGGTGCGCTTTTTTGAAGACTTGCAACGAGCTCATCTACAGATTTTGTAACCGTCAATGTCTCTGCATCTGGTTGTTTAAACACACGAAGTACAACACCTTGTTTGCCGTCTATTGCTGCTGTACCTCGTACCTGACTCGCACCTTTAACAAAAGATGCGATTTCTCCTAGTCTAACTACTCCAGTATCAGTTTTAATTGCGAGAGTTTTTAATTGGTCAAGATTCTCAGGCGTTACGAATACTCTCACAGGGTATTCCTTATTTTGTTGTGTAAGAAGTCCTCCTGAAGTATTTATTAGGTTTATTCTTAAAACTTCATTTACTTTCTCTTGAGTAATTCCTAATTTACTCAGTGCATCTGCATTTAATCTGACTTGCCATTCAAGTACATCTCCACCCATAACTATCACATCTGACACACCTGGTGTCTTTAAAATGTTTGGGCGCAGTGTCCAGTCTGCGTAGTTTCGTAAATCAATATTACTTACGTTTTCTCCTGTGACACCAACCCACACAACCTCCCCCAAAACAGAGCTAATAGGCCCTAGGGTGACTTTTACTCTTTCGGGTAGTGCAACCCTCGCTATTCTTTCTTGTATCAATTGACGATTACGATAGATATCACTGTCGAAGGAGAATTCTGAGTTCACTATTGCCAATCCAAATGAAGCGACACCACGCACCCTATCAACGCCGGGAGTGCCGAGTAAGGCATTTTCAAGAGGAGTAAGGACCAGTTTCTCTACTTCTTCTGGAGCAAAACCGTCAGCTTCTGCAAATACAGCCACGGTCGGCTTGTTGATGTTAGGCAACACATCTACATCCATGTTAATGGTTGCAAAAATACCTATCATCGAAATTACAGTCGCAATACCTAATGTGTACCACTTATGAACTGTGGACCATTCTATAATTTTTTTAAACATAATTATTCATCATGAGAATGTGGAACACTTTCATTTTGTATCTTATTGGGAGTAGTAGTTGCATCGACCGTTTTTATTATTTCAGACATATCTTTTCCATTCTCAAGTGAGATACTTGGGTCAAGAATAACTAAGTACGAGAAACCTAGTTCCAGTCCTGAAAGGATTTCCACATATTCACCTAACTGTCTTCCTGGTTTAACTTGCTGTTTTCGAATCGTATTGTTTTCGGTAACAATCCAAACGAAAGGATTAGATCCTTCAAACACCACTGCTTTGCGGTTCACAAATATTCCTTTCTTAGAACTTTCTGGAATAATACTAACCGAAGCTCCAACAGGGAATATTGTTTCCCTCGTCAGTCGCGCTTCTGCTTGGTGTCCTCCTTTTTCATCAATAATCGGACTGATACCTGTTATCAGCGCACTACCAAGAGAATAATCCGGTCGCCAATTGATAGAAAGGGTGTCACCTTTCTTTATATCTTTCCACGATGAGGGGATAGTGAATCGCACTATTTTAACTGGGTTTTGATTTGAAATTAATCCAATCTGATCAGAAACACTTATATAGTCTCCTACATTTTTTTTAACAGAAGCAACAATACCGCTTTTAGAGGCAAGCACGGGAACAATCCCGCCCACACTTACTGCAAGTTTTTGAGAAAGAAGTTTTGCAACTTTTGCTTCGTTTCTAGCTCTATCATTTAGAGAAGACTGTTCAAGTTTTTTCAAACTAAGATCGTTGTCAAATCCAGCTAAAGTTTTTGCAAGTTCAACCTCTACTTGGCTTCGTTCGCGCTCCTTTCCAGTTTTATCAATTGTGGCTTGAGATAGTTCATTAGAGATATCTCGTAATTCTGTCTGAAGATTCTTTACGGAGGTAGCAATTCCACCAGTATTTATTCCTTCAGTAGTGAGTGTCGCATCTAGGATATCAGTTGTTTTGTTGAGAAAATTTCTTATATCTTGATCGGTCACACTTCTGTTTGTTACTTTAGTTGCAAAATCCTTAATAAGGATGGCATATCTATTCCTCAAACTACTATTTTTGTTTCCCAAATTTTGATTGAGAGATGTCTCCGAGAAACCTGAGTTAGATGGTGACTGTCCATATTGGCTTACCAAAGGATATACCTCATTAAGAGCTGTGTTGGAGAAATCTTGCAACTTATTTTCTAATGAAACTTGTCTGGCTTGTATTGCTTGAAGCTCAGTTATATACGTGGAGGTAACACTACCATTGGTACCATCATAAATGGCTCTTTGTTTATCTGCTACAGATTTTAAGGATTCTGCTATTTTTCCAAAAACAGACTCTGTTTGACTAGTGATTTTGTTGACTGTTTCTAGATCAAGCTGTGCTTTAAGCGCATTAGCTTGTTGTTGTGCTAATTGTAATTGCTGTTCTGGAGATACGCCAGTTACAGTAACATAACCCAATGTTTGTCCGATAGAAACATAATCACCCACAGATACATTCCATGAACTAATCACCCCTTCACGAGATGCATGAATTGAAGCAATATCTTTGGAGGTAATTTCTCCGAAGAAACTACTAAGACCTTCTTGTGAAATTGCATCGGCGTCCACGTCTCCAACCTTGCGCACAATAACTTGTTCAGATTGCTTTTGAACAACAAGTTCCGCGGTATCATGACCTGCATCAGCATACACGAGAGCACTGATACTACCCACTAGAAACATTCCTCCTAGAAGGAGAGAGATCTTTTGATTTTTTTGTAATCCAGCCACTATTTCAAAAGACCTCTTTTTTACTAAAGAGATTTTATCTTTCATATATGTTTAGTGACTATGCGGCTGGGATTCGTCAATAGGCATTGATGCTGTACCACTTCCTTTTGTAACGGTAATAGTAAATGGATACGTACGCACAACTCCATCTACTTTGAATTGAGCAAATAGGGTGTAGGCGCCTACTTTATCGAAGGCGAATGCGAAATCTACTTCAGTGTGTCCACCCTCACTTGGATGTCCGTGAATAAAGGTATTCGGATCATCTCCAAGAGCGACAATGTGGCCTTTAGCTCCCAAGTAATTCTCTGGAGTTATAGTTTTTCCATTTTGAGAAATGGCGAAGGATACTTCGTTTTCTTTTCCAGCAATAAACCCATTCAGCGCGTTCATTTTTACTTGAACGCCATCCTTTATGAGGGTTATTTCTTTTTGAGATACCTTAGCTCCTGCTGTTGGTGTTCCTACAACGATAGGGAGACGTAATGTTTCTGCTCCATCTTCATTCGATTCAATATCTACATAAGCTTGGTAGCCGGTATTTGTGTTGAGAGTGACGCTCACCTGCCAGAGATTATCTTTGAACTCCGGATGCACGTGTTGATACTTAGAAAAGTCGTTGCTAACAAGAATGAAATGCATCTTCTTTTCATGTGCAATCTTTAGATCCTTATCACTCCAGACGTCACCATCTTTCCCATATAATTCAAATGAAAATATTTGGGTACCAGATTTGTAAGTAGTATTTTTAACAATGACACGTGTGCCTGCTGGTTTTGCACCAGTGGCCATCATCGTTACATTCCCATGGTCCATAGGTACTATTCCTCCAATGGGCGCTACGATAGGATCATGAGTGTGATCGGCATGACCATCAGAAGCAATTTTTGATTTTGATAAACCAAAATAGTAAGCACCTCCCCCAATGAGGATAACGGCCAGTAATACGATAATAATTTGTTTGTTCATATTAAGTATTGCAAAATTAAGTAATTGGTAAGCAAACAAAACACCAATTATTCTTACAGGCGCAATACTTTATTTTCTAGAAACAGTCGCTGTCCACTATCAAATTCAGCTATGGGTAAGTATTCACATTGCTGACTAGCAACGTCGAGAGATAGATCTGGCGACTCAATTAATGAGGGAGCAAGCGAAAAGTCATTAGGATAATCACCACCTTGGTTTCTAGTGAAGGCTTGAGTATGATCTACACAGGACGTATTATGCAAAGGTGACGATTCTTCATGGTGAGTAATCGGACCAGAGACTGAAGGTAAAAAGTCAAGATGTGAGTTACATGTTACCCATGCAAAAGAAAAAGCAAAGAAAGCGATAAAGCCAACTAATTTTATCTTTTTTCTACTCATAAGAATACTTTTCATATTTATGAGATCATTTTAACACATTTAAGCCTTTCATATACCTATCAAAACCGTTTTGTAAGGTTTTTGTGTGAACTACTGAGTTCAGGGTAAGTACTGTAAGATACTTAATTTGTAGTTATTTTAATTCAGCACCAAACCATATTTTATACCACGCTCGCATTTGACTAACTTCCCTATTTTGAGCAACAATGATTTCATTCGCTAGCTTTTTTAGTTCTGGTCGGCCTGATGAAGTTAGTACGGCTTTTGCCATTACAACGGCCCCTTCGTGGTGCGTAACCATTTCAATCAGAAATGCTTTATCAAATTCGTTGCCTGTTTTACCCTTTAAATTAGCCATCATGTCCTGCATCATGCTGTCCATTGTCATACTCCCACCCATACTTCCCTCCATCAGGGTCCCATTTGGCATCATATGCCCGCCTGTCTTTGGTGACATCCCCATATTCATATTCATGTCCATGGCTTTATTTCCCCAAACTGCATACCCTATAAAAAGTCCAAATAGCACTGAGACGACTGCGCCAATAAAAATTGTATTGTTTTTCATAAATTTAAAGTTATTGTAATTAATATTTTATTTTTTAATTTTTATGAGTATCACATGATAATCATAAAAATAACCATCAGAAGCATAAGAGTATTTTCAAAAAACGTAACCCACGTCATAGGTAAATCAAACAAAGTTCCTAAACATACACAGCGAATTTCATTCTCATGATTGATGGACTTGTAAGCTGTGTATATGCCTATAGACGCCAGTATAACAACGAGTATATTTTGCCATAAAAACATAATGCCGAGTAAGTACAGTCCTCCGATGGCTATTTCTATAAATGGATAGATATAGCCGTATAGTCTAAATCTTTTGGCGATAAAATCATACGCTTGGAAACCATCGACAAATCCTCTTAAGTCCACTAATTTCAAAAGCCCGAACACTATAAAGAAAATTCCCATAAAATCCATCATAAACATCATAGGATTTACTCCTTGAGCAACCTGCCTCACCGAAGACAAGGCAAGTATTACAAGAAATACATAAAGAAGTGGTGTAAGTTCTTGGTATTTATTTTTTGACTTAACCACTGAAGGTCTAAGCGAATGATGCTGACAAAAATAATGAATTGCACCGTGTCCATCCTTTTCAGAATGAGTGGATCTCATGTTACATAATTCACATTTTTGCTTTTGTATAGTGTTGTTCATAAATTTATGATATTTCTTAATTTTCTGTGGTAAAAACCGACGCAAACCCACCTCCTAAAGTTCTAAAATTTGTTGCCTGCCCTTGGTAGACCCGCGCCCCTAAGAGTAAAATTGTACCCTGATATGTATATGCCCTAATATCAAATTTGAACGCTTCTTCCTTCCTGTTAATTTGTTTATTCTTTGTATTTGCTGGGATTGTTTCTTGAGCAATATAGCTGTTAGTAGTAATATGCCCCCAGACCTTTATTGTTAAACCTTTTCCATTGTATGCACCTCTTCCTCCATACCCATTTATTGGTTTAAAAAAGTATTTCTTTCTATTCTCCCAAAGATATTCTTCAGTATCTTCGCTTACCATTACGGTCTTTAATATAGTCCGTTTAAGAACGTCAGTCTCGTTTTGTGACAATATATCAACATAGGTATCAAAACTTTGAAGGTGCAGTAAATTAGCTTTGTTAGCAAATAGGGCGTAATCATTTGGATTGGGCGAAACGATAGTTGAAGCACTCTCTAAAAGAGAAATAAACTTTTTATTTTCTTCGTTTTTGAAATAAAAATCTGTCAATCTGTTATAAACCAAATCAATACTAGCCCCATTGTACATAGCGGTTGTATCAACAACCTGTAAATCTTTAGAATCTACAATGAAAGTTGTAATTCCATTTCTTTCTAATATGTTTTTACAGATGACCATATCGGGATAGAGATACTGACTTTCAGGATTTTCATCCATAATTGCGACAGTTTTTAATTCTTTGCTACTCATTTTTTTAAACTCATTCTTAAGCATAGAAGTAATTTTCTCTTCCATGTTTTCTATATTTTGCCCCTGTGTGTGACTACAACAAATTGTGGAACTCTTGAGTAGCTCGTAATTTAAGAAAAAGCCACCAGCGTTTGTGTTAATTTCAATTAACTTTGGAACTTCTCCATCAAGATGGAAATCGTAACAGGATAAAATGCCGCCACTACTGTTCTTCATCTCTAATAAAGAATTTGATACAAGTAATTTCTTAAAAGAATCACTTACTATTACTTTTTCTACGACGGAAATCGCTTCTTGTATGTTCTTTTCTATCTTGTGAGAGATAAAAACGGGTGAGTGTGATGAAAATGTAGCATATGGTGAAGTTGTGTTTGCATCACCACAAAAACATCTTTCATTTAATTCCTTATAATTAACTAGAATACCTGTGGTACAAATCGGACAGTTCATTACTTTCTTTTTAGTTGATAAATTTTAAGTACTTCATCCACAGCTTTACCAGAATTACCTTCCTTTACTTGGTCTACTACACACGTTGAAAGGTGACTCCTCAAAAGAATGTCTTCTACGTTAGAAAGTCCTTGTTTGATAGCTGAACTTTGGGTAATAATATCTACGCAATATTCTCCTTTTTCAACCATTTTTTGTAAACCACGAACCTGTCCCTCAATAAGTTTTAATCGTCGCACTAAATTAGCTTTTTCTTTTGCGTATTGCATACTTTAGAGTATACCCCCCATAGGGTATACGTCAAATGTGGATATCTAGGTAAAAAAGACCTTTCTTAGTTTTTTTGATAGACAGCTATGATGATTAACTAATTAATCATTTAAGTAATATTATAAACGAGTTGGGTAGAACTAATATACTGAAAAATACTAAAGAAATTTTCTAACTGGGGAGTATTTTTCCCACTTCTTTCTTTTGTTGTTATACTTCCCACATGAACAAATCACAACTCATCCTCGTTGTCACAGTACTCCTTCTTAGTGCAACCTTTAGTGGTGTCCTCTACCGCAACAAACATCAGACCTCACCTGCCCCACTATGTCCAACTGATGTTATGGCATGCCCTGACGGGAGCACGGTAGCACGTAGTGAACCCGCTTGTGAGTTTGGTGTCTGTAAACAAGAGCTTCCAAGCTATATGCAACCTAGTACCGATGAAAAAATGACAACAACAACATCTGATAAAGCATCAATACGATCATCATTACAAACAACCAAAAAACCAACATTAAAGAAAAGTGTTCTCGAAAAAGTAACTGATACCGTAGATACGGTCATCAAAAAAGTCGAATCTGTCTTCACTCCTGCACCAAAAACTACCACAGCAACACAACAAACAAACTCCACAAACAAACAAACTCCAACTTCAGAAAAAAATGCAATATTTAACGAAACCAGGTACTCAGTAAAAAATGGATTGATTGTTGATGAGAATGGTAAAGTTATTTATACCTTCCCTCCGAGGATAACAACTATACCAGGATGGTCAACGCACGTCGTAAATGTGGTCCCCACAAACTCTATTGCTGCAGTGATTAATAGTATCCCAATTGTTGGACAACCTGGGCAATTTTATTTAAGTGAAAACTCCCTTGGAAATATTGAAAATTGTGAATTTTCCAACAAGGTATACATTCTCGACACAAAAACAGGAAGTAAAGTTTTGATGTACGAAGAAAATAATACAACTGTTGGGGGAAATATCGCACGATCTTGCACAAGTGAACTCTACCTTTTAGCAACCGAGGGCGAGAAACTTATTCTCAAATCTCATACCGTAGGCACTGGCTCAATATGTGAAAGTACTTGGAGTGAACCGGAACAAACATGGTACTTAGATGTTACAAAACTTGAAAATGGGCTTCGACGTTATATCATTTCACCAACACTTTACTACAAAGCTGAAGCTGAGGAGAAAGCCTGCCGAACACCCTATGAAGCAAGTACAACACCATTAAATACATTAGGGGGATAATTTAGAGTGTGAGGATAACTCTCTCGAGTTCTATAAACAAATCTTTCTGCCCTCTGTGAGCCAAGATACTCGATCGCAACAACTCACCACCTATTCGCTCACACTCCACTTCACTAAAAAGTGATCTCTTTCCTTCTTTTACTTTACTCCACTCTATCTGGAACTTCCACCAAAGTGCTCCTTGGATAGCTTCTGCATTATCAGCTTTTTTAATACGTATAAAATCTACCCATGCCTGTTTTTTGTCACGAGCAATAAAAGCATCACAGAGTGCAAAGACACTCGTGTCTTTTATTTTTTCCTCGCGAGCATTAAATAGTTTTTTAGAAACTTTACTTAGTGTGTTAACGAGGTGGACATCTGCAAATGGTTCATCGATAATAAAAATATTTGTAGATGCGCTCATTGAATCAAGAAGTCTCTTTAGTTCTTCTTTAGAAGATGTAACTTCTCCTAGCTGAATACATACAACGATAACAGGATCTCCGAAAAGACTTGTTGCATTAATGAGTGATTCAAGCTCCCCGATTTGTTCGCTATAAATATGATGCATCGCCTTACCAAGAGCAGAAAGTTCTTTGTTTCCTTTTTCACGTAGTCTATGGTGAGTGCCGACAATAGAATAAATCATAACGTAGAATTATATCACTTCAAGATCCTGCCCAAGACTTTTAGAAACAATAAGAGGGATATCTGTAAGATCTCGCTTCTTTAAAACATTCTCTAAAATCTTTGCAAGTTGAGATGCAACCTCTTCAGCAAGTTCACTATCAATCTCAAAAATAAGCTCATCATGAATCTGTAACAAAAGATCTGCTTTACCACTTAGGTTTTTTTCTTTAAAATATTCTGTCGCGTCTATCATCGCAAGCTTTACAATGTCCGCACTTGTGCCTTGAATTGGCGCATTCATTGCGATACGCTCCCCTTGAGCACGGAGAAATGGGAGAGGACTTTTAAGAAGAGGGACTTCACAGCGTCGCCCCAATAAGGTTGTTGTGTATCCTTTTTTCCAAGCCTCAGCTTTAACTTCTTCAAGGTATTGCATAAGTCTCACAAATGTTGATTTATATTGGTCAAAAAAATCCTGAGCTTCTTTTCGTTCTACACCCATACCTTCTTTAAGGGCTGTCACTCCCATACCATATAAAATACCGAAGTTGATTGCTTTTGCTTTACGTCTCATATCACTAGTTACATCTTTCTCAACTACCCCAAACACCCTCGCTGCCGTCCCTGTATGCACATCAATTCCTTTCGTAAAAATCTCTACCAAGTTCTCATCACCTGATAAAATAGCAGCAGAACGCAAATCAATCTGCGCATAGTCACACGAAAGAAGTACTTTACCAGGACTTGCAACAAAGGCACCTCGAACTTTTTGACCAAGTACACTTTTAACCGGTAAATTCTGAAGATTTGGATCTTCACATGCGAACCTCCCGGTCCCTGCACCAGTTTGAATATAGTGCGCGTGAATTTTCCCATCATCTTTTACAAATGTAGGGAGAAGGTCAACATACGTAGAAAGTAATTTTGTAAGTTCACGATATTCTAAAATGAGCGGCACGATGTCATGCTCACCAACTATCTTTTCAAGCTCAGTAACATTTGTACTTTTCTGTCCTGTTTTTGTTTTTTTAATTTTACTTCCTAGTCCCATTTTTTCGTAAAGTACGTCCCCAAGCTGTTTAGGAGACGCAATATTAAACTCTCCTCCAGCGAGTGTGTGGATTTTTGTCTCTAGTACGGTTACTTGTGCATGAAGGTCTTTACTCATCTTACCTAATTTTTCTACATCAAGAGTTATTCCAACTTTTTGCATCTCTTTCAAGATTTCAATAATTGGTTTTTCTACTGTTAAAAAAAGATCCGTGAGATTTTCTTTGGCAAGCATTTCACCTAAAACTTCTTTTACCTTTGAGACTTCACTTACTTGTGCGACATTTTGAATATCAATAAAAGATGCATTTGTCATTTCACTGTGAAGCAGGTTCACCATCACTCGCATCTCTTCTAAGTCATGATATGCGACAGATACTCCTACCTCATCTTCTTTCTCCTCACCTTTCACACCATGAAGCCGATTACGAAGTGACCTAAATTCATACAAATCACACATCTCTTGATATTTTGTAACATCAAGAATATCTTTCCACATTTTTTCTGGTTCAACATATACAGATGATGCGTCTCGTCTGATAGTGGCAAGTGTCTTTGAAAAAAGAGCATCCTCTTCCCCTTCTTCTAACAACTTCACAATACGCTCTTTGAATCCAGCATCAAGAAGTGTTTGTCTTTCTTTTTTTAGCACTGTGTACATTTCTTCAATTGTTCCATACCTCTTGATAAGCTCTGTTGCGGTCTTATCTCCTATTCCTTTAATACCAATAATGTTATCTGAGGTGTCACCGGATAAACCTTTGTAGTCGGGAATATATTCAGGTCCGAATCCAAATCGGTCGATGATTGATTGTGAATTAAAAAGTGCAGCTTCGTTTGCTTTCTTTAAGGTGTACACAGTAACAATATCGTCATCAATAAGCTGAAAGGTGTCCATATCCCCACTTGCAATAATCACACGTGTATTTGTTTGTTTCTTTAATTGTTCAGCAAGTGTCCCAAGAAGGTCATCTGCCTCAAACCCTTCTTCTTTATAAATTGGAATACAAAGAGCATCACACAATGCATAGGCTTCTTGTATTTGAGTAATGAGCGCGTCATCAGTCTTTGATCTACCTGCTTTGTAGCCATCATAACTAATATGGCGAAATGTTGGCTTTGGTAAATCAAAACATGCAGCAATATAATCTGGCTTGATGTCTTCATAAATGCGAAGCACCATAGTAATGAACCCATAGAGCGCGCCAGTTGGCTTGCCGTCACGAGTTGCAAACCCTTGCATTGCATGATACCCACGATGAAGTATTGCATGGGCATCGAGTAAGACAATTGTTTTTAATTTACTTTTAATCATCTGTGGAAATAAGATTCAAGGTGTCTCACGGGTTTCACTTCTACTACATCTGGTTCTACTACTTCTTTGTTATTGTTGGTGTAGTTAATCATCACTTCGCGAGTATCATCATCAACCACCGTAAATGAGATTGTCATATCTTCGTTAATTGTCCCTGCCATTTTGGAAGGCCATTCAATAACAATGAGTGTGTTGTGATTCTTAAGGTCATTATCTAGTCTAAGAACTTTAACTTCATCTTGAGACTCGAAACGATATGCATCAATATGAATTAACTTTTTAAAAAAATGATGAGTTCCGGTATATTCTTTTTTAAGAATAAATGTTGGACTATGAACATCATCTTTTACAATACCAAGCTCCCCAGCAAGAGCCTTTGTGAACGTGGTTTTCCCAGCACCTAAATCACCTTCAAGAAATAGAACTTTCGCCTTTGTAGAATATGAAGAGCTAAGTGTGTCTAGTATATTTTTAGCAATATTGGAAAGGTCTTGTTCTGTGACCATGAAAGGCTCTTTCATGGGTCTATAATAGCACATTTAACAGCAGTTAGACTGTAGACTGTAGCTTGTAGCAAAATACGAAAAGCCGCCCCTTGCGGGACGGCTTTTCGTATAACCTTTTGGCTCACATAAGGCATTAACTTTATGAGCGTTTAGTGTTTATTATGTCCTTCATCATCTTTGTATGATGCATAGACACTGCGGCCAAGGATAAAGATAATAAAGAGAATTGCAAGGAGTGCAAGCCATTCAATAAGACTATTTGGCATAAATCCTCTATCAGAAGAAATTCCTATAACTTTCTTAGCACCAGTATCTTGATTAGCGATAATTGTGTTTGGCATAATTGAGCCAACTACATATGCACTTAACTCGTCTTGAGTTTGTGTTCCTGGAACGGTGTACATTGCGTACACGTTTGTAACGATAGTTTTTCCAACAGGAGCATCATTCTGTACATTTCCAGTGATCATAATGATTCCTTCTGTATATGGGTCAAGTGTATCTTGGTTAAGCGTAAGCGTTCTTGTTCCAGGGTCGTAGTTACCAGCATTTGCCGAAGCAAAAATAATTTCTTGTGGAAGAGTCACTTTAATAAGAAGACCTGAGACCTTTATATCAGCAAGATTCTTGTAAGAAATCTTGTAGTGGACAACTTCTCCACTTGTAAGCTTCCCATCAATCTTTTCTACTTGAAGTGAAACTAACTTGTCCCCTTGGTTAAGAAGCGTTCGGGCTGAAGCATTCTTAACTGGAACAGTTGAGCCATCTGAACACGTAACGGTGGTAGTTTTAGGAGGTGCCTTAGTTGGAGTTTTAGTTGTGTGAGTTATAACAATAGGTTTAACGTATTTTATGACAACTGCTTTTGTTACAAAGCCTACAATCTCACCTTTCACAAGACCGTACTGGTTTTGCATCACTGCGCGGCAGTAGTACTTTGTAGAAGGTTTGAGAGATGCAAGAATATTTGAGAATGGCGCAGTATTAGATGAACCAATATTTGCAGTTGCCGTAGTTCTTCCAAGTGATGATGTTTCACCATATTCGAACCATCCAGTTGATGGTGCGTTGTTTGCAACAAGTCCGATTCCGTTACAACGACCACTTGTGTTAGTGATTTGTGTCACTGGTGAAGTTACAACGTTATTGAACTTTACAACTTGTGGAGGAATATAGACTTGGGTTGGAGGGACATAACACGCTTGTGTGACAGGAACACTTGTTCCATTGGCACAATACTTGTACTGAGCTGGACAAACAGACCCCGTAGGAATAGTTGATCCATCCCAACATGTCTGACGATATGAAATAGGAAGAACATTAGTGCGTACACATGAACCATTCGTTGGGTAACTTCCATCAGAACAAATAGTATTGGTAAATGTAGGAATTGTATTATTTCTCACACAAGATCCATTTGTTGGTGCATTTCCATCAGAACAGATAGTGTTAACAACTGTTTGAATAGTATTGTTTCTCACACATGAGCCATTAACTGGGAAAAGCCCATCAGAACAGATAGTGTTGTTGGTCGTTGTAATAGTAGTAACACGATTACATGAGCCATTCACAGGAAAGTTTCCATCTGAACAAATAGTTGAGTTCGTCCCAGAAATAGTTGTTACACGATTACAAGAACCGTTGATTGGATGACTTCCATCTGAACAGATAACAGAGTTTGTGCCAGAAATAGTTGTTATGCGGTTACATGATCCATTGACTAGAGCATAGCCGTCAGAACAAATTGTAGAATTTGTACCAGTGATGGTTGTTACTCGGTTACAAGAACCATTGATTGGGTAACTTCCATCTGAACAAATTGTAGAATTTGTGCCAGTGATTGTTGTAACAGTTCCCGGAACGTACGAAGTTGTGTTATAGCCAGTATAGATTGGTGCAACATATGAACCTGAATTAGATCCAGTGTAGACAGGGGCAACATACGATCCTGAATTATAGCCAGCATAAACCGGAGCAACATATGAACCTGAATTAGATCCAGTGTAGACAGGGGCAGTATATGTCCCTACTGTTGAGTTACATCCGTTACAATTTACTGTACCAGTATATGTTGCGGGTGAACTAAATCCAGTGTTACTTAGGTCAGAGTATGTGATTGAAGTATGTGGATCGAAGTTAGAATATGAATATCCTGAATTTGTGGTAACAGATGAATTACAACCATAACAAGAAGCGGCACCAGTATATGTTGCGGGTGAACTAAATCCAGTGTTACTTAGGTCAGAGTATGTGATTGAAGTATGTGGATCGAAGTTAGAATATGAATATCCACTCCCAGAATCTACACTAATTTGAGCACCAAAACCAGAGTCTCCTAGATCGTCATATGACTGTGCTTGTGCTACAGAAAAAGTAGAAAAGACTACTTGTGTTACGAATGCAAACATAAACATGTTGTTGATAATTTTTTTCATAATAAATATATACTTTTTTGTTATGTTTATATTATATCATAATAGCATCTGGATGTCAATAGCAATAAGAAAAAGACCCCTGCTTCGTATGAAGCTGGGGTCTTGTGAGATCAAGTTATTAAACCTGACCTTTTGGTTTGCAATCGATCGGGAGACCAATGCGTTTAGCGGTCCATTCAAAGGATCGCGGGGAGCTAAATGCTGCAATTGCTGCAGGACACGCTTTTTTTAAATCAAGTTCAACCGTTTGCTTGCCGTCGCCAACATAGCTAAGCGGGTTGTTCTCGACCCACTCACCAGAAACATCTGAAACTCGAGCGGCGGCCAATAAATTGGTACCTTTCTTTGTTTCAAAACGAACGTAGTGAGTAGCACTACCACTTTCAAGAGCAAGAACACACCGACCGTCTATCCTAGCAACTTTTTTTGTGATATCCACCTGAGGCTTATCCACCTGAGGCTTATCAGAATTAGTACCTAGAGTAGGTGCGGTTGCAGTTGAATGGATCACAACCCTTGCTGGTGAGGAGCACGTTGTGCACGTTGCAATGGCTTCAACTTCCATCGAAACTTGGGCCTTCGTTACCGGGAAAATACACACCCCGTTAAAAGGTGCAAAACGAGAACCACTTGCGGTTTCACACACTTTGACTTCCCTCACCACATGGGTGATGGTTTGAGTCTTGGTGGTATCGCCGCAATTTTCAGTGCAAGGTAGCGGGTCCGGCGTTGCAGTTTGGGCTGTAGCAGTCGGCTGTTGTTGTTGAGGTTTGTCAGTTTTTGCAAGCACAAGTTGTTCGAACGGGTTCGAGCAATCGTGCATACGAAACGCTCCTGAGGTGTGAGCCCAGTAGACAAATCCTTCAGGAACATACACTGACTTGCCGTTCTTTGGGGCACCGTCCTCAAGGACGTGAGCCTTGCCAAGACAAGCACCACCAACTGGTACCACGTACTTCGTCCAACCGTTACCACCCTTGAAGGGAGCAACTGTTGTCGGTTTGTACACGACAGCCTTACCGGCTGCACGAGCGTTTTCACATTGTTCGATGTTCTCGAACACTGTGAAGCCGGCTGCATTTGCAGCACCTGCAATCATGATGATTGCAAAAAATAAAAGCTTACTAGCATTGATCATTTCTGACCTCCGTTTGTTGAGTTTGTTGATGATAAAGAACAACTTTGCTTGTGTTTTGTATTACCCAAGCACAAGTATAGTATACACTAAAACACGTAAAAGTCAAGGGCCTACAATTCGTAAATTGTAGGCCCTGTTTTTATCATTTTTGGCAATTTTTTTAGCATGGGTATCTCCCACTAAACATAGGCTGCCCTTGCCTGTTTACCTGATATGGGTTATCACACATACCTTTTTGAGGTGCTGGAAACCTTTGGAAATTCTGGGGTATTGGTAGTAGCGATAATGATCCAGAATTGGTCTGGATCTGTCCTTGTACTCCAGGTTGTTGAACTATCGGTACTTGTACTCCAGGTTGTTGAATTATCAGTTGACTTTGGTTGATTGGGGTTAGTGCTCCCAAAATACCACCCAAAACCGCACCTCGCTTAGCAGCATTAGTCGTGTCACCAACAGCAGCACCAAATAAGGCCCCTCCTCCAACTCCAGTAAGAATATTATTCCCTTGCTGGGTAGCACAACCAGATGAAGTGATAGTAATCACACAAACCAAGAAAAAATGAACAAATTTCATGATAACTCCTAATAAGAAGGTTGAAAAATAGAAACCTAAAACTCTGTATGTATTATACACGAAATAACTGTTTTGTCAATCAATCTTACAGACTGTAGCCTGTGGTATATAGCTTGCACTAAATACGGACTCATGTGTGTTAAGAGCTACAGTCTAAAGTCTACAGTCTAATAACTACTGAATATCCCCTGCTTACTTATTTACGTCGTAAATGGCTGTGCACCACACTCCTTCGTTCGTCGCTCACAAGGCTGTATACTATTCTCATGCCCATTGCCTTTGATGATGAAAAACAAGATACTCAGCTTACAGAGATTCATAAAGAGGAGGAGGAGGAACTTGTAAAGCTTCTTTCTGACAAATATAACCTCCCCTATATAGACCTTCGAGGTCTCGCACCTGAGCCTGATGCTATGAACTTTCTCCACGAAGAAGAGGCACGGGATGCTGGGGTTGTGCCTTTTAAACTTGTTGGACAAAAGCTTTACCTTGGAACCATCTCTCCTGGTAACCCAAAACTTGAGGAACTTCTTAGGCCAATTGAAGACAAAGGAACTGAACTTCTTCTTTTTCTTTGTTCTCATGCTTCATTAAATCACGTTCTTACACGCTACCAAGAGTTCGGTCATGGAGAAAAAGTAAACACAGATCTCTTTGAGCTCACCGAAAATAAAATGAAGGAGCTCTTGGATCACTTTGAAACAAAAGAAGAGCTTCATACTTTTTTTGATGAGATGTCCCACTCACAGATGCTGTATAAGACAACAAGAATCCTTGAACTCATGATGGCAGGGGCACTCAAATTCGGCGCAAGTGACATTCATATCGAACCAGAAGAAGATCGGGTACGATTGCGGTATCGAGTAAATGGTGTTCTTGAAGATATTTCTTTTTTTGATTTTTCATTGTTGAAAAATATAACAAGCCGACTAAAATTACTTTCAAAGCTAAAATTATCCAATACGAAAGGTGCGCAAGACGGGCGTTTTAGTATTAACCTTGGTGAGGTCGAGGTGGATATGCGTGTGTCTGTTGTTCCTGGAAACTATGGTGAGAGTTTTGTGATGAGAATCCTTGATCCGAGAAATACCGTTTCTAGTCTTGATAAAATAGCATTTCCTCAAATACTGCGGGAGGTTCTTATGGCAGCACTTGCAAAGCCTTTTGGGATTATTCTCACCACTGGCCCAACAGGATCAGGGAAAACAACCACACTCTATGCATTTCTCCATCATGTCTATTCTCCAGAAGTAAAAATTATTACTATTGAAGACCCTATCGAATACCACCTTCCCGGCCTGACCCAGACCCAGGTGGATGTTGAAAAAGGATACACGTTTGTGGCAGGACTTCGTGCGGCCCTTCGTCAGGATCCTGATGTTATTATGGTGGGAGAAATAAGAGACGAAGATACTGCAAAAGTTGCTATTAACTCGGCACTCACTGGACACTTGGTGTTTTCAACACTTCACACCAACAACGCTGCAGGAACCATACCTCGACTAATCGACCTTGGAGTAAGTTCAAAAGTGCTAGCAGGAGCTCTTTCTATTTCTCTTGCGCAACGTCTTGTGCGAAAACTATGTGAAAACTGCAAACGAGCGTACGAATCTAACGAAAAAGAATCTCGTGTTATCACAAATATTTTAGGTGACATGAAAACCTCTGGAAAAGATACCTCTATGGCAGGACACGTTCCTTTTTCATCATACACACTTTTCCATTCGCCGGGATGTGAAGAATGTGGTGGCACAGGATATATAGGTCGTGTTGGAATATTTGAAGCGATTAGCATGACCCCTGAAATTGAAACAGTTCTCTTAGGAAATCCAACTGAACGAGAGATACACAAAGCAGCTAAAAATCAAAAAATACCCTCACTGCGAGAGGATGCTATAATAAAAATGTTGGAGGGAATTACTTCTTTTAACGAAGTAGAGCGAATTGTTGATCTTTACACACCAGAATAATGAGATGAGCAGATTACAGACTCATGCGGCATACTTATTTTTTCGATTCAAAAAAGTTTTAGATGGAAGGCGTGTGAATTTTTGTGACCAAAATGTACGAATAGTACATTGCGGGAACAAAAATTTCACACAACGCAGTAGATGAATCTTTTTTGGAACGAAAAAACCCATATATCTCTAAGCAACCCCTTGGTGAAGAAGAATCCTTCATAAGGATAGGCACAGAGGCAACAAGTGCAACCAGACCGTCCTTCGAAATAGAAAATGAGAATAAATTCCCGATTGTTTAGAGATATATAGGTTTTGACAAAGTCACACTGATACTTTTTAATTCATACTGAAATTCTGTAACGATTTGTCTATTATATCATATATAAAACTTTTGTCAAACCTTGACCAAACATCATTTTTATGACCCCAAAGCCCCCTACAATTGAACTCGAAGAAACAAGACATTTAGATAGTACTCTTCGGCCTGAGAAATTTTCAGATTATATCGGTCAAGAAGTTATCAAAAAAAATTTACACATACTTTTAACAGCTGCAAAAGAGCGGAACACTCCTCCTGAACACATACTTTTGTACGGTCCGCCAGGACTTGGTAAAACAACACTTGCGCATCTCATCGCCAAAGAACTTGGAAGTAACTTACGACTATCAAGCGGTCCTGCGATTATGAAAGTTGGTGACTTGGCAGCGATACTCACCAATCTTACGCCTGGGGATGTGCTTTTTATTGATGAGATTCATAGATTAAATAAATTAATTGAAGAAGTGTTGTACCCTGCGATGGAGTCAGGGAAGCTTGATATTATAATCGGCAAAGGACCTTCTGCTCGCACCATACAACTTGATCTTCCTCCTTTTACTCTTATTGGTGCAACGACACGCATCTCACTTTTATCAGCCCCACTTCGCTCACGCTTCTCAGGTGGTGTATATCGACTGCAATATTATACAGAGGGCGAGATAGCAACCATCGTAACTAATAGCGCGGAAATTTTAGGAACAGTTCTCCCTGCTGATGCTGCCTTTGAAATAGCGAAGCGTTCACGGTTCACTCCTCGTATCGCTAATTACTATCTTAAACGTGCACGAGACTATGCACAGGTGCATAAAGCGATTATTGATAAAGATGTGGTGGATACATCACTCTCATTACTTGAAATTGACGAGTTCGGTATTGGGACGTCCGAAAGAATTGTTCTGGAATGTTTGGTAAACGTATTTAATGGTGGCCCGGTTGGAGTCAACACTTTAGCTGCTGCAACCGGTGAAGAAGAGGCAACAATTGCAGATGTAACTGAGCCATACCTCCTTCAAATTGGAATGATAGAGAGAACTCCACGTGGAAGAAAAGCAACTGAAAAGGCACTTAAATATTTCAAAAAATAACAGCGCTTTTTAGCGCTGTTATTGAATAGAGACAGACTTACCCAACTGAAGGGTTTAAGTCATGAGTGTTTTTGAAGGAGTAGTTTTTGCTTTACGTTTTTCTTTTTCTTGTGGAGGGATTGTTTCAACACAGAGTGTATATGTTGATGCGTTGATGATTAATCCCATATACAAAAAAACAAAAAGACTTGTGAATAAATCAAAAGTATCTTTTTTACCATGTGCAGTAGTAACAATAACGGTTGTGAGCAAAATAGAAAAAGCCCCCAGCCTTGCCTTCCAAAGCCAACCATTGTGATTGTTGGGGTTTGGTGATTTTTTTGCCTCTTTAAAAACATTTATCCTTTTATTAACCCACTGAAACAATGTCAGTATTATTGGCAACAATGAGCAAGATATGCCACTTAGTAAAGGTAGAAAAAGGAGGTTGATAGAATACCTAGACACAGATTGCTCACCTGGTTGTAACAGTTCAATAATCGAAAACAGAAACCCGATTATTGTAGGGAACATAAAACAAATGAAGAAAAATACAAAAGTTGCCCCTTTGTTAAATTTCACTTCAAACCACCAGACAATAGATGTCAGGAGGTTAATAAACTTTTCTTCAATTGGAAGAATTTTCATACAAACTCCTTATTAAAAGATCAACGTGTGGTTTATACTACGTTTATTTATGTATTATGTCAATATTTTATTTTAAAACACTTCTGGCATACTTACCTGATGTCCACTATTAGAATATTAGGCATCGATCCTGGTTTTGATAGATTAGGGGTTTGTGTTTTAGATAAAGAAATCAGTAAAGAAACCCTTGTTTTTTCGACTTGTATAACCACAAGCAAGAAGGAACGTTTTGAAAAGAGACTTACGGTACTAGGAAAAGAGCTTGAGGAAATTATTTTAAAGTACAAACCAGATGAACTTGCAATTGAGACACTTTTTTTTACAAATAATCAAAAAACAATTATCACTGTTGCTGAGGTTCGTGGTATTTGTATTTATCTTGCTCACAAAAATGGAGCTACTCTTTTTGAATACTCCCCTCCTCAAATAAAACTTGCAATCGCAGGACATGGCAAAGCGTCAAAGGAAGATATTGCAATCATGGTGCCTAAGATTTTAAAACAACCACTTCTCATACGCACACTAGACGACGAAATAGACGCAATTGCGATAGCTTTAACTCACAGTGCGAATAGGCAAAATCGCCTTATAATGCAAGGAATAAAATAATTGTTAACAGAAATACTTGCATGTATCTTTGTTAGGTGGTATCTTTTCAATACATTAATTAAAAGATTTCCTAGTATGCTTATCGAAGAAGAAACAAAACCAGTTGGTGATATCAATCCAGATGCTCTTGAAGCAGTTCTTGATGAGGATGTCCATGTCGATGAAGAGGTTATTATTTTTACAACAAATGATGGAGAAAATGATGATGCAGATGAAATTGATATTGCTTTTGCGGCAAATGATGAAGGGTATTGGTAAAAGGGGTAGACTTTAGCTCGTAGACTGCAGCTAAATACAAAAGCGGTACCAAAGTACCGCTTTTGTATTTAGGTATATGTATTGCTACTGTCTACAGGTCCCTCCGCCTAGTGGTTTCGGACATCTCCGCAGCTGACTTAGCAAAGTCATGTCTTGGACCAAAAGCCGTCTCGATCTACAGTTTTACGCCTTACACTACTTTAATCTTCACAAATCTCTTCTTCCCTATTTTAAAAGTTCCACTGTAACATAAAACTTTTGTATCAGTAACTGTCCCTTTTTCTACATCTGTTACAGCTTTTTCACCAACAAGTCTTCTCCAATCAGTTTTTGAGGTAACAATCCCTGCTTCAACGAGTACGTTTGCAAGCTCTTTATCTCCTGTCGTCACTAATTCTGGAACCGTTTCTGGTAGTCCTCCTTTTTCAAAAGTTTCAATCCAAGAATTCTTTGCAAGGGTCGCGTCTTTTTCTGTGTGGTAGATTGTTACGAGTTCCGAGGCTAATTTCATTTTAGAATCTTTTGGGTTACCTCCGTTATTCATTTCAATTTCAATTTTTTTAATATTCTCTAAAGAAACATCTGTGCAGAGTGTGAAGTACTTAATAATTAAGTCGTCGTGCACCGCCATAACTTTTCCAAACATTGTTTGTGGGTCATCCACAATAGCAATAACATTGCCCCACGAGCTCGACATCTTTCTTCCATCTGTTCCATCTAACATCTGACAGGTAAGAATACTTTGTTTCGGTTGTCCGAAATGTTCTTGTAAAATTCTACCTGCTTTTAGGTTAAAGAGTTGGTCAAAACCACCAAGCTCAACATCCGCTTTTACAGCCACAGAATCATACCCTTGCATAATCGGGTACAAAAACTCACGAAGAGAAATTTCTACCCCTTGTTCATATCTATCTTTAAAGTTACGCCGTGAGAGCATCTGTTGTACAGAAAAACATTCTGCGAGTTTTGTTACTTCTTCGAAAGAGAGTTTTGACAGCCAGTCACTGTTGTAAAGAAATTCTGTTTTTGAAATATCAAGAATCTTTGAAACCTGACTCTTGTAGTCTTTAAGGTTTTCATCAATAGATGCTCGGGTTATCATTGGGCGTTTTTCTGTTTTATCAGATGCATCTCCGATTTGAGCTGTAAAATCACCAACGATAAAAACCACCTGATGTCCAAGTTTTTGAAATGCTCGTAACTTTCTAAGTGGAATAGAGCGTCCTAAGTGAATTTTTGCACTTGTTGGATCTACTCCTAACTTAATCCGTAATTGTTTTCCAGAAAGAAGAAGTGTCTTTAAATCTTCTTTCACAATAATATCCTCGACTCCTCTACTAAGAATCTCGTTAATTTTCTCTTCATCAGTAATGATTTTATCCATAGGAATAATACTACCATATGCACTACTTTTTTTTAAGTTCGTGGTACTATAGACAGATGTCTGAATCTCATGTACTTCGAAGAAAAAAAGTTAAATATAAGCTTTTTAAAGAAATTATTTTAATTATTGCTTCATGTGCGATGGTTGCTGTTGCCCTTTTAGTTGCATGGCTTACGACTATTCAACTACCAGATTTTAATAACTTTGAAAATCGTAATATTATTAATTCCACAAAAATTTATGACAGAACAGGAAAAATAGTACTTTATAACATTCACGACAATGTACGACGCACTGCTATTGACATTAAAGACGTGAGTCTGTATATCCAACAAGCCACCATCTCGATTGAAGATGCTCATTTTTATGAACATTTTGGCTTTAGACCAACCTCATTTATTCGAGCAGTGCTTGCTAACACACTTTCTGGTGGATATTCACAAGGTGGGTCAACTATTGATCAACAGGTTGTTAAAAACGCACTTCTCACTCGAGAAAAAACTATTTCTCGTAAACTTAAAGAAATTTTACTTTCAATAAAACTGGATCGTGAGTTGCCAAAAGACACAATTCTTCAAATTTACCTTAATGAAAGTCCATATGGTGGAACAATTTATGGTGTTGAGGAAGCATCATTAACGTATTTCAATAAAAAAGCAAAAGATGTCACTTTAACTGAGGCTGCTTATCTTGCAGCACTTCCACAAGCTCCAACATTTTACTCGCCGTACGGAAAACATAGGGATGATTTAGAAAAAAGAAAAAACCTTGTTCTTCAGAGAATGTACGAACTGGGTTATATAACAATTGCTCAGAAAAACTTTTCTCAAAAAGAATCTGTTACTTTTGAGAAAGATCTTTCAAATAGTGGTAAAGCACTTCATTTTGTAATGTATATTCGAGAATATTTAGAAGGAAAATATGGAATTGATGTTGTACAAAATGGTGGATTAAAAGTAATAACAACCCTTGACTATGACCTTCAAGAAAGTTTTGAAAAAATAGTAAAGGACGGGGCTCTTGCTAATGAAAAAAAATATAAAGCAAAAAATTCAGCGCTTGTTGCAATAGACCCAAAAACAGGACAGATACTTTCTATGGTTGGATCACGAGATTTTTTTGATAAAGAAATTCCGGGACAATTTAATATTACTACTGCTTTCCGTCAACCTGGATCTTCCTTTAAACCAATTGTTTATGCTGCCGCATTAAATACTGGATACACTCCTGAAACGGTACTTTTTGATGTGCCGACGCAATTTAGTACATTATGTGACGCGTACGGAAATCCACTGAATCCAAAAAGAGATAAATCAGTATGTTATATGCCTGAAAATTATGATGGATTATTTCGTGGCCCAGTAACACTTCGCGAAGCGCTGGCTCAATCATTAAATATCCCTGCAGTAAAACTTTTATACCTAACAGGAATAAATACTGCAATAACACTTGCACAAGCAATGGGATTATCTACAATTAACGATCCGACTCGTTACGGTCTTTCTCTTGTACTAGGTGGTGGTGAAGTGACACTTCTTGAAATCACAAATGCATATGGGGTTTTTGCAAATAATGGTATTTATAATAAACAACAAGGAATACTTGAAATACAAGATAGAGATGGAAGTATTATAGAAAAATTTACATCTACTCAAAAAGAAGTTCTTCCAGAAACTGTTACATCTCTTGTTTCAAGTATGTTATCTGATAACGTAGCACGAACTCCAAGTTATGGAGCAAACTCCGCATTATATTTTAAAGATAGGCAAGTAGCTGCAAAAACTGGAACAACAAATGATTATAAAGATGTTTGGGTTATTGGTTATACTCCATCGATTGTTATTGGTATGTGGGCAGGTAATAATGATAATACTCCAATTGATAAAAGGACTGCTGGGTTTGTACTGGCTCCTGTGTGGCGAAAAGCGATGGACAGAGGTGTCCTTAACACTCCTTTGGAGTATTTCCCTGATCCTCTCCCTAACACCTCATCAAAATCAATTTTAAAAGGTATTTATTGTGAATCAAATGGTATTCATACTATTTTAACTTCTGTTGTAAAAAATAACCCTAATGGAGAATATCCAAATAATCCTGGAAGTGACTCTCAATACAATCTTTGGGAGACAGGTATTCAAAATTGGTTATCATCTCACCCGCTTGCTTGTACTACTCAAAATACCCAACCTAAAAATGAAGGAGTTGGTTCATTAGGAATTCCAATACCTATTGAGATAGCAACAACAACGGTAGATAACTAATGATAAGTCATTAGGTTTAGAGTTAGTGGAGGAAATTATAAGTGATTTATATTTTTATACTATACCCTTTTTCTTGTAATTTTAATTTAATATTTTTTTGTAATAGAATACTTTTTTTAACAGAAGATATAGTAAAGGAAATTACTTTTTTATTAATCTCTACTTCTTCTTCTAAAAAAAGAATACCTACTATTTCCTGAAGTAATTTTAAAACTTCTTTTTTTTGTTTATTTTTTACTTCTAACACTCTTACATACTTCGTAAAAAGACCTTCATTCATAATCTTATCTATTAAGAGGCATTAAAAGATATATAAATGTAACATCTTGTTTACTTTGAATAAAAACTGGTTTATTTGGAGTAGTAAACATACAAGTAACAACATCACCTTCTAAATGAGGTAGTACTTCAATAAAGAATTTATTATTATATTTAACTTCAATATCTTCTCCTTCTTTTACAGCTTTAATTGTGTGCGTAACTTGACCAACTTTTTCACTTTTACTATGAACTGTACATTTATTATTAGTAAAAATACATTCTACTTGAGAATACTGTTCGTTAAAAAAAGTTGTAAGTAAAAGAGCTTTTTGAAGTTCTTCTTTTATTAATGTAACTTTAGTTGTGTATTCTTTTGGAAAAAGTTGACGATAATCTGGGAAATGTCCTGTAACTGTGTGGATAGAGAGAGTTAACGTTGTTCCTGATAATGTTAAGATACTTTTATTTTTAGACAACATTAACTCCCCCTCTTCTTCATTAATAATCTGAAGAATTTCTCCTATATGTTTTTCTGGAATAAGAAACGAAAAATCTAAATCTTTTTCATTTGGTATTGTTTTTTCAGCAAGACGATAGGAGTCAGTTGCAACAGCATAAATAAGATCATCTTTTGTATATATATACACTGAAGATATTTCTGGTTTAATATCTGTTGTTGCTGAACAAAAAGAAACTTCTCGTAAAAGTTTATCAAATAACTCTTTTTTAATTGAACCTAATTGATCACCTTGAGGTGGAAGAGTTGGAAAATCTTCATAAGGGGTTGTTTTAATTTCAATTACTCCTTTTTCTGTAGTAATAGTAAAAACTCCGTCAATAATTTCACATGTAAGAGTTACATCTTTTGAATTAAATGTAGAGATAATTCGAAGAAGAGTTTCTCCTTGTAATAAACATGCACCATTTACAATACCTTTAATAGGAATACTTTTTTCACAAAATAATTCTAAATTAGTAGCTCGCAATGTTAAGAGATGATTAATCACTTCAAGATGAATATCAAGAAGTGATTGTTGTGCTTGAGTTTTACTTCGAGCACGTGAGACTTGTTGTACTGCTTGTATAAACACCTCTCCTTTACATTCAAATTTCATAGTTAGTAGTATATATAAAATATAATACTAAGTATAGGTCTGGGGATAGTGGGAGTAAATTAAATAGTTCTTATTTTATAAGTACTATTTAAAAACTTTTACTTTTTACTTTTTATTTTTTAAACAATAGTTTGTTAATAAGATTACATTTTTTATTATATTATTTTAATAACCTATCTAATTACCAATAGGTTATTACTTAGTTTTCCACAAAGTTTTCCACATAAATAAAAAATAAATCCTCAAAGAGAATAGATATGTATTCCAATTAGGTTAAAATTTAACATGAAATCTAAAATAAACCTTATTATATAACAGTTTTTAGCTTTTTGTGTTAAAAAACACTGTTCTAAAAAAGTTTTACTTTATAAGGTTATTTAGTCCACACAAATCCTTCGTGGTGTCAGCCCGTGAGATGGAATGAGTTCATGTTTTGTAATCAAAACATGTTAAATAGCGAAGCTTTCCAACTAGAGCAATTCAAAGGATTGCGATCTAATCCGCTGTGGCGTCAACCTAGCATTCTTTAGTTTTTTACTAATTAGAGAACATTTCCAATATAAAATAACTGGTCTATATTTTAACCCCCAAGAATCCCCATTCGACTTGTTGTGAAGTTGTTGATTTAACTATTAACTAAACAAGCATCGCTCTAATATCTTCAATTTCACGAGATAGTTGTGGATTATCTTTTAAAAGACCTTTTATTTTTTCATAAGAGTGAATCACTGTTGTGTGATCACGCCCTCCTAACCTGTCCCCTATCATTGGATAGGAGATGTCAAAATCTTCACGTAAGATGTACATCACAATTTGGCGAGGTTTTACAACATCTTTACGACGGGTTTTATTATAAATATAAACGTCCGGGATATGATAATATTCTGAAATCATTTTCACTATTTCTGGAATAGAAATACTTTTCTTCGCTCGTACACTATTTTTAAGAAGATTTTTTACATCAAGAAGTGTAACTGCTTGTTGTTTTATTTGTATATGTCCTAAAATAGATGTCATAACCCCTTCTAATTCACGGATATTACCCTGAATTGTTTCTGCGACGTATTGAAGAACTTCATGAGGTATTTTCTCTCGATGGTCTTTTGTTTTTGATTGAAGTATTGCAAGACGAGACTCGACTGACGGAACGTTAACGTCTACAATCATTCCATGGTTAAATCGTGACCGTAAACGGTCCTCAAGTCCTGTGATGAGATTTGGATGTTTATCAGAAGAAAAGATAATCTGTTTATTCATTTCATAAAGCGCGTTAAAAAGATGAAAAAGTTCATCTTGAGTACGTTCTTTTCCGTTAATGAATTGGATATCATCCATAATAAAAACGTCAAATTTACGGTACTTTTCCTTAAAACTATTGATTTTGTTAAGATTTGTCGCACTCACATAGTCCATATAAAACTTTTCAATAGATGTGTAAAAAACTTTCCGTTCAGGGTATTTTTTCTTAATAGTATTTCCCATTGCTTGCATAAGATGAGTCTTACCTAATCCAGTACTTCCGTATATAAATAAAGGGTTATAGACAATACCAAGACCGTTAATAACAGCCTGAGAACATGCGTACGCAACCTCATTAAATGATCCAACAATAAACGTATCAAAAGTGTACCGAGGGTTAAGGCCATCATCTTTATTAATGTAAAGATCATTTAATGGAAGTGTTTGTCCGGTGATAGTGATGTGTTGAGCTTTCTTTTGAAGAGCTTCTGGTTTTACAACATTAAAAACAACAGAACGAACACCCTCGTGAATCGTGCGGAGGATTCGAAGAATAAATTTATGATATTTTTGATTAAGCCAATCCTTAACAAACTCATTTGGAACTCCAATAGTCACCTCTCCATCTTTGTAATCAATGATGCGAGTATTTTTAAACCACGTATTAAAATTAACACGAGAAAGTTCTATCTCAATCTGGGATAATGCGCTATTCCAAAGTTGTAGATAATCCATAGATACTTGCTAGTATACACGTGTCAGAATTTGTCACAACTTGACGGAAGATATTATAAAAGATAATAGGGGTTTTTAAAAAATAAAGAATAGTAGATATATTTAAAATTTTAGCGAGTTTTATTATTTTTTCTATAAAGTTTATTTTCCACACAACGACCAGCTTTACTCGGCTTCATTCTAGGAAAGTTTACAAATCGAAGATTTTTAAATCCTTAGAAATAAAATCATTCACATAGGGTTCCTTCTAGTTCTACTATAGGGTGGTTGATTTATTGTCAATTTTCCTGTAGAATAGCGCCATGTCAGTCACATATCAACCAAAGAACAAAAAACGAAATACAACACATGGATTTCTTGTTCGTATGGAATCAAAAGGGGGACGAAGAGTAATTGCTCGTCGTAGGAGTATTGGACGCAAAAAGCTTTCAGTATAACTAATGGAAACTAGAAAGTAGGGGTGAAAAATAGAAGGAAAAGAACAAAGTTGCCTTCCTTAACTACAATTCACTCACCACTCTTTACACATGCTTCCTAAATCAAAAAGATTCACTAAAGAAGACTTTCAAGGTAAACGCCCCAAGGTCTTTTTTCGTAGTAATCTACTCGACATAGCAGCACTCACTCTTCCTGTTCAAAAATTCGCTTGTGTTACTTCAAAGAAAACATTAAAGCGGGCAGTTGACAGAAACCTTATTAAGCGAAGAATTTTTGGAGTTGTTCAAGAATTAAAGAGACCAGCGACACATTCTCTTATATTTTACCCAAAAAAAGGAAGTCCAACTATCCCCTACTCACAATTACAGAAGGAAATACAGAAAGCATTTGATACACTATACTAACCATGTTCCATACATTATTTTACGAACCGATCTATAACCTTATTGTTCTTGTTCTTACATTTGTCCCACTCCACGACATTGGAGCAGCTATTGTTGTTGTAACCCTTATTGTTAAAGGTCTACTTCTTCCTTTTAACCTCTCAGCACTTCGTACTCAGTACATGATGAAAAAGATTGAACCAGAGATGAATAAAATTAAAGAGTTGCAAAAGAAAGATCAACAAGGGGCTTCTAAACAAATGGTTGATTTGTATAGAAAAAATAAAATAAATCCATTCTCGTCATTGTTTGCGATGATCCTTCAGATTCCAATTTTTATCGCACTCTATATTGTTTTTTCAAAAGGACTTTTTGATGATCCAAAATCAATCTATACATTTGTTACATTTCCAGAAAAGCTTCATACGGTAGCGTTTGGTATTTTTGATGTAACGGAAAAGAATATTATTATTGCGTTATTAGCTGGAATTTCATCATATTTCCTAGCAGTTCGCCAGACATCAATGATGGGGAAACCTAAAAATGTAAAGAAAGAAGGTAAAGAAGAGTCATTTCAAGAGCATTTTACTAAATCAATGAAAATACAGTTGCTGTACGTTCTTCCTGTTATCATCACAGTCTCAGCGACAGCACTCCCTTCTGCGCTGGGTCTCTATTGGTTTGTGAGTAACTCCGCAAGTTATGCTCTAGATGTCTATACAAAGCGAAAATTGGCTCACCTAGCCCCTCCTTTACTACGAGGAGAAGCTTATGATGTTATCAAAGAAGTAGAAGAAGATTTTATTAGAATAGAAAAAGAAATTAAAGGAAAAAAGTAGACACTTTTGGTGTCTACTTTTTTGGGTACGGATCAAATGTTGGTGTTTTTCTGTATTAAAATAACGACCACACACCTTAACTAACCACTAGGTCACAATTGTTTCATGCAAGCACTTAGTTCACATGCATAGCTTTTAACAACACACATATTAAAGACCCCTTCTCCGGGGTTAATTGGGCAAGCCCATTTAGGAATTGGATATGGAAATCCATTAGCCACAGAACAATCAACACTGGGCGCATTTGGAACAGTGTTATTAGCGCAACAGTTATATGCAGAGAAAGGTCCAGTTTCTGCAGGAATGTTTGTATAGAGTTGCGATGATAGTAAAATCTTTTTCCTCATAAGATCAACCCCCTTTTTAATATTCTCTGCTGGATTAAGAATATCTGCTCCACATGGGCCTGGTTGATTAATTTGCATAAGCCCACAATCATATGTTCCGTTTGGGTTTTTGTTACTTGCAGAAACTTTCGCACCAGATTCTTTACACATGGTTACAATTATCATTTTTTTAAGTTGAACATCTCCTCCGGTTATCTGATCAATTATTCCACTATATGCAGCATATCCACAATTAGTTAGTACACCACAGGTTACACCACCACATATTCCGTTAGGAGAATTAAGTTTTAGTATGGTTGCTTCTTTTGATTCACATGACTTGGATACTGATCCACTATTTGTAGTAGTAGATGGAATGGATGTTGCGCCGACACTTTGTGACACCACTCCCCCACCCCCAAGACTCACCTTAATCGCACTCAAATCAACATCCCCCGTCAACATATTCTTATTAAGCAGAGCTATAATCAAAAACAAAGAAAACACACCAAGTAACCCAAGCGTAGTTCTTTTAAACGTCTCATT
>JAYWBQ010000016.1:0-5802 GCA_043781255.1 Minisyncoccota bacterium
TAATACGAATGTCTCCATCTTTAAGAGGTGGTATATGGTCTGTCTCACGCTTTCCTGTTACTGTGGTGTCGAATTTTGGGCCGACCATGGAGCGGGGAGGGCGAGTAGGACGGGAGTTACGTGGAAGTTGGTTGATAGTTTTTTTGTAAGGTGCTAAAGAAGGAGTAACTGAAGTGCTTCTTTCTTGAGATGAAGGTAATTCTTTTGGAGAGAATCCTTGAGTCTTTTCATATTCAGAATTTATTTCTGAGGTAGTTGGGTTCATAGAATAATAATTATTAATGGGTAATGTTCTCTACTATTTCAAGTAATGGCTTGTAGTATGTTTTTGGCCAAACATTGTTAGTGTATCTATACCAAGTTTCTATCAGCGTAAAACGTGAAGCTTTACTGTAACTGAAAAGTGGTAATGGAGAAATGTTTTTGTCGTTAGTAATATAAATAAGTGAGGGTGCAAATAAAAAAATACCTGGAGTTTCTTCTTCAAATTCTTTTTTTACCGCTTCATATGCGATGGCTCGCTCCTCTTCGATACTACTTGAGCGCAACACTTCAAGGTTCTCATCAAGTTCTTTACTGACATAGTTTGAAATATTGAGTCCCGGGTATGTTCGTTGAGAAGAGTGCCAGAAAGCGTATAAATCAGAAGGAGTTTCTGTGATTGCGCCAAAAAGAAGGGCTTGAAAATTTCGGTCTTTAATTATATTCTGGTTAAGGTCAGAGACGTCATAGATTGCGATTAAGGCCGTTACTCCGATCTTTTCCCAGTCAGATTTTATCATCTCGGCGACTTTCTTCATCTCATCTGTATTTGCAGTTGCAAGGGTAATAGTAAGTGTACTTGTTGCATTTTTGATTGATTTATTTTTAAGAATAAGTTCTCGTGCTTTTTCTATATTGTATTCAGCGGGAGTTTCTTTGGTATCAAATGGGTATGGGTTATTAATTACTTTCCCATATTTAAAAAGAACTTGGTCAACGATCGCTTGCTTGTTAATCGCCATCTGAAGAGCTGCTCGTACATTTTTATCAGCAAGAGTTGTTGCTTTGTTTGGGTTAAAGAAAATAGCAAAGGTTCGAGGGAGAAGAAATGTCTTTATGCTGCTTGTCGCAAGGTTGAGTGTTGATATTTTTTCTGGAGAAATTCCGTGGATTCTTAGAATATCATGATTATTAAATGCACGAAGGAGATACTTTTCATTTTGATATGTCAGCAATTGTATGGTCTCAATGTATGGACGGCCTAACGTATAGCTTTTGTGTGCTTGTAATATGAAACTACTTGGAATGCCAGACTCAGTCATCACATTCGTAATTTTATAAGGGCCACTTCCGACGGCATTAATATTAAAATCACTAAGACTGATTTGATCTTCGTTAAGATTTTTCCAAACATGTTTTGGTAAAATACCGAGAGATAATGTCTCCATAAAAAGAGGAAATGGTTTTTTAAGAATGAATGTAAGTTCCATATCGCTATTTTTTTCAATTGTGATACCTTCCCATTCTATTCGATGAGGGCTTTTAATAATTGGATTTTGCACGATACCAATAGTGTAGATAACGTCATCTGTTGTTACTTTACTATTATCATGGAATCTTGCACCTTTTTTGAGAGTGACTGCATACTGTAATCCATCATCACTTTTTTCTATCTTTTCGGCCATATCAAGAATAATTGAACTGTCTCCACTCTTTTTTGTAAGACCTGCAAAAACAAGTGCAGTCAAGTCTTCGTCCTGATCAGATATAGCAAGGACCGGGTTGATAAAACGCGGCGTACCAATAATTCCTTCTTTTATTTCTCCTCCATATGTTGGGATTGTAATAAGAAATTTACCGTTGAATGTAATCAAGGCAGCAAAAAAAAAGCAAAAGCCAAGAGCAAGGAGGATCCAAAAAGTAATCACTTTTTCTGGAGAAAGAGATTTATAGAGAAGAGAATATTTTTCTCCTAACGTATGTATTTTATTTTTATAGTTTGTTGTGTCCATAGTGAAATTTCACAAAGGACTATCTAAGTGCAGGCACATCTAACGAACAACGAGAGGGTAGAGGACAGAAAGGACGAATAATACCACTATGGTAATAGTCAAGCGATGAAGAGATTTTTCAACACCTCGTTTTTCGAGAGCGGCACCAGATCCTCCGTCAGCACCAAAAGCACCTGATGCATCAGTATTAGCTCTCTGTATAAGTACAAGAGTAATGAGAAGAATCGCTAGGACAACCTGCACAATAGATAGCAATTGAAACATGTTTCTAGTATATCATAGAGCAAATACTTCTGCAAAATTAACTGTTAAGGGTCTAAGGTAAGCCGAGCAAGATACTTTAAGATTAATTCGTATTTAATACCCCGCAGCTCTGCTGCGAGGGCTCCGCTAAGGAAGGGTTTGGGAAACCTTTGGTTTCCCAACATGATTCTAGTGCGGAGCACCTAGATACCCCACTGATACAAAGCGGAGCTGTGAGGGAAGAGCTCTGCTTCGGGGAGTTTCATTAGTCGTGTATTTCGAGTTCCTTTATTTCGTCAATGGCAATAGTTTTTTCGCCGTTTCTTGTAGAAACTTTACCTTTAATAACAAGGGGAACATCAATAACAATGAGATTTTTGTATTTTTTATAAGTTTCTGGAAATACAGCAACTTCAATACAACCTGTGTAATCACGGAGTTTAAGAAGTCCCATCTTGTCTCCTTTCTTGGTAATCGTAATTTTGATTACCTCAATAACAACAGCAAGAGATACTTCTCTTCCGTCAGGGGTTTGGATATGAACTTTTTGGATATCAATATTTCTTGCGGAAATCTTCTCTTTCCATGGATCAAGTGGGAAACCAGAAACAAAAAGACCTAAAAGTTCTTTTTCCCAAGTAAGTTTTTGTTTTTGTGTTGCAGGGGTAATTTTTTTCATAACAAATGATGATTCCGGGTTAGTTTCAAAAAGACTACTTTGTAAAATATTATCTTTAACAACATGTTTATGAAATTCAAGAATACTTTCACTATTTGCAAGAATTTCATTTCGTTCACCAAATTTATCAAGCGCACCACACATAGTTAAGGCCTCAAGAGATTTTTTATTTAAGTTTTTATGAGTTATCCTTCTAATAAAATTTTCAAAGGAAACAAAAGGACCATTTTTTTCTCTTTCTTTAATAACCGCATCAGATATATCAACACCAAGATTTTTTATAGTGTAAAGCCCAAAACGAATTTCTTCTTTCCCTTCTCTGTCCACAACAATACTAAAACCCCCTTCACTTTTATTGACATCCGGAGGAAGTACAATAATACCCATACGCTTACATTCAGAGACAATTTCAGAAATTTTCTCGATATCACCACTTTCATTAGTCAATATCGCCGTCATATACGTCACCGGGTAATTTGCCTTCATGTATGCTGTTTGGTATGCAACACGACCGTAACTGGCAGCATGAGCTTTATTGAATCCATACGCAGCAAACGGTTCGATTAGTGACCACAATTCCTGACCTTTTTTTGCAGATAGACCATGTTCCTGGAAACCTTGCAAGAGCTTTTCTTTCTGTGCTTGCATTTCTGCTGGAATTTTTTTCCCCATAGCTTTTCGTAGTTTGTCTGCCTCAAGCCAAGAGTAACCAGCCAAATGAATAGCAATGAGCATCACGTCATCTTGATAAACAATAACGCCGAAGGATTGGTCGAGGATCGGTTCAAGACGGGGATCAAGAAAAGAAATAAGTTTAGGGTCATGCTTTCGCTTGATGTATTCAGGAATCATTTCTAGTGGCCCTGGACGATAGAGTGCAACCATCGCGTTGATGTCAAAAATAGTGCTCGGCTTTAGTTCCTTTAAAAACCTTGTCATACCAGATCCATTTAATTGGAATAGTCCCATTGTTTCGCCACGAGCAAGCATTGAAAATGTTTTCTCGTCAAAAAGAGAAATGTCTTCAATATCAACAGTAACCCCGTAACGTTCCTTGGTGAGCATGATAGCGTCACCTAAAATTGTTAAGTTTCTAATACCAAGGAAGTCAAATTTTAACAGGCCGGCGTCTTCAATAGTATACATATCGTACTGAGTGATTACTTTGCCTCCTTTAGGATCTTTTTGAATCGGTGTAAATTCCCATAAGGGGCGTGGAGAAATAACGGTCCCAGCAGCATGCACAGAAATATGACGAGCACACCCTTCTACTTTTTGCGCCATATCAAGAATTTCTTGAGTCTCCCTATCTGTATCATACAGTTCCTTTAGTTCAGGAATTTCTAAGAGTGCCCCCGCGATGGTAACAGGGAACCCTTGCTTTGGTGGTGGAATCATTTTACTTATTCTATCTCCAACCATATAAGGGTATTTCATCGCGCGTGCAACATCACGCACAGCGCCTCGTGCCATCATGGTTCCAAAAGTTCCAATTTGTGCAACATTGTCGATTCCATATTTTCTTCGTGCATAATCGATCACCTCATCACGTCGTGTGTCCGCGTAGTCCATGTCAATATCTGGTGCTGAAGGTCTCTCGGGATTCAGAAATCGTTCAAAGGGGAGCTTGTAGGCTAGTGGGTCACATTTTGTAACTTGAAGTAAATAGGTTACAAGCGAGCCTGCAACTGACCCTCTGATATTAGTAAGTATTTTATTTTCTCGAGCAAATCTTAGAAGGTCGTACACTACCAAGAAATATGGGGAGTATCCTTTATCTGCGATCACTTTTAGTTCATACTCAAGTCTTTTTTGTACGGTTTCAGTTAGTTCAAGTTTACGGACTAAAAGTCCTTGATAAGCAAGTTCTTTCAAGTCTTCATCGTAACTTTTTTTATATTCAATAGCAGGAAATACCCATTGACCAAGAGGGATTTCTACAGTGCATATCTCTGCAATTTTAATAGTATTTTCCAGAGCTTCTGGAATATCAGCGAATGCGTTTCCTTCTGGATCTGTTTCAAAGGCAAAGTTATCCTTCTGGAAAAGATGGTTGTACTCTTCAAGTGAGTTTTCTTCACCATTAACAAGATACAGTATTTTTTGGGCGGCCTTATCTTGGGTATGGAGGTAATGAGTGTTCCAGGTTGCCACAAGAGGTGTAGCAGTTTTTTTCGCCAATTCAATAGTTTTTGTACGAATCGCTTCAGCATTATCGAAATTAGTCTGAGGATTAACTTCAAGGTAGTAAGCATTAGGAAAATTTGAAGTATAAAAATTAAGTCTGTCATGTGCTAATTTTTCATCGATGACAAGTAGGTTATTAACGTCGCCCCATAAACCTCCTGAGAGAATAAGAATACCTTCTTTATGATCTAAGAGAATTTTGTCACTTAGAACTGGATCAATTGGATTATCAACATTAACTAATGATGTTATACGCATTAAATTTTTATAACCAGATGTTGTTTTAGCTAAGAGAACAATTTTAAATTTTCTTTCGTTATAGAGCAAGGTGAACTCTACACCAAGAATAGGTTTAATATTTTCTTTTTTGCATGCACTGTAAAAATCAATTGCTCCATACATATTACTGTAGTCGGTAATAGCAAGAGCTGACATTTTTGCATTTTTTGCTGCTTTAATCAGATCGGGTACTTTAGGTAATGCTTTCAGTAATGAGTAGTGGGAGTGATTTCTTAAGTGCACAAACATATAACACTAGTGTACCAAAAAGGGGAAGGGAAACGCACCTAATAACTTATTTAGGGTGGTTTGTTCAGAGTTTAATTTCAAGAAAAAAAATTTTAGAAAGACTAACTTAGTATAAGAATAGATGGTATAAAAAATAGTACTATTTTAAATAAATTGTTTTTATATTCATAT